>CALLZA010000796.1 GCA_937858165.1 uncultured Ardenticatenia bacterium | reverse complement strand
TGGCTTTGTGCGTTCGACGTCACTTGTTGTTCTCTGTTGCTTGTGGTTACATGATGTCTCTGTGTTTGTGAAGTCGTTGTTAGTGTTTGTTATGATTGTTTATCTTCATCCTCTTCCTCACTTTTTTTTTTTTTTAATGATACGGCGACCACCGAGATCTACACTAGATCGCTCGTCGGCAGCGTCAGATGTGTATAAGAGACAGTCGGCCAGCAGGGCGCGCGCCAGCGGGCCGCTGCGGGCGTACTCCGCCCCGGCGCGGGCCAGCGCCGTCAAGGTCTCGGCCAGGTCAGGGATGTGCAGCCGCTCGCCGGGTCGAATCACGTGGCCGGCGGGGGCAAAGACGCGGCGGATGCCGTCCGTGTGGGTGTAGAGCGGGGCCAGCAGGGCGCAGGTGTCGGCCTGGAACGGGGCCAGGACCACGCCATCGCGGGCCAGGCGAATGGCCGGCTCCAGCAGATCGGCCAGCGGCAGACGGCCGTAGTCAGCAGCCAATCGACACAGCCCGGCAACGTTGCCCGCCACAGCCACCGAGCCGCGGCCGAGGTAAAAGCGCTGTGTGGCCGCGCCGAAGTCGATGACCACCGCCTCAAAGTCGAGTGGGTCCGGTCGCGCCCCGCCCAGACCGGGCATGACGCTGAAGAAGTCATAGACCCGCGACAGGCCGGTGCGGGCGTCGTAGAGTTGGGCGATGCCGCTGCCGCCCAGATGGACGACGCCGGCCTCGGCGATGAACGAGGCGAAGGCCGCGGCCACGGCGGCATCGACGGCGTTGCCGCCGCGCCGCAACATCTCCGCCCCAGCGGCGGCCGTCTCCTTATCTCCGGCGGCAATGACGCCGGCACTCACTGGCAGTTCGGTGTTAGTCATGATGCAGCGGAAGTGTAGCCCACTGGCGCCGGCGCGCCACGCCAGCGCTAGCCCAACTCGAAGCTCGTCACGCCAAACCAACGATCGAGAGGCGGAGCAATGACCGAACCGGCTATCGTCCGATACATGCGCGCCGTCTGGAAACCCGGCGTCATGTGGTAGCGGCGCGCCAGGTCGTGGGCGGCCGAGTTAGCCCCCGGTGTGTCCAGATAGACAGGGACGCCTGCCGGAAGTTCGGCGGCCACGGCACGCAGCAGGGCCTCGGCCCGTGGCGCGTCATCGGCAAAGAGAGGACCGATCTTATAGCCCACCCGGCACGGTCGCGCCACGGCATAGCCGGCGATGCGTCCAGCCTCGGCCAGCGCCAGCGCCGTGGCCCCGGGCTGCCCCACCCAACCGCGCAGGAAGGCGTGGCGCGGAGCCGGAACCAGGGCGTCGTCGTAGGCCAGCAGGTCGGCCGGCGACACGTCCGACAGGGGAACAATGCGGCCGTCGGGTTGATCGGCGGCCAGGCCCGTCGTCGTGCCTTCGTAGCGCGTGTTGCGGTCGGCCAGCCGGAAGCACCAGCGGGCGTAGTTGGCTTCCTGGGCCGGCACGCCATCCAGCCCCACGTTGCGGCCGTCGAGGAACTTCATGCCTTCATTCCATAGCCGCAAGCCGTAGCCGTGGCCGCGATGCTCCGGCTTGACGATGTAGAATCCCAGAAAGGCAAAGCGGGGGCCAAACCGAACGACAGAGATGGAACTGATCGGCTCGCCATCCAGCAGACCGATGAGGAAGCCATCGGGGTCAGCGGCATGGAACGTCGCGGCATCGTGGAGGCCGGGATTCCAACCCTCGGCCGCGGCCCATTCAACCATCAGGCCCACTTCGTCCTTCGTCGCAGTCCGTATTGTGTAGGTTGCCATCACTGCCTCCCGCTCTTGTGAAGCCTATTTGTAACCACGGTTACCGTTTCTGTATTGTACTCGTCGTCAGGTACTCATCAATCTTGACTGATAGCCACTTGGGTCGTAAAGTGACGGCACTCTATAGGTGGAGATGCGTAAGTGGACTGGCGAGAATACATTGTTGTCGATCCAAATCTCTGTCATGGTCAAGCCTGTATTTAAGGGACAGTCAGATACTGACTAAGCGCTCACTACTATGCCCCATATTGATAGCCTTCTCCCCCACCTAACCCGACACCGCGACGCCATGGTCGCCCTGCTCTCTGCCCTCGTCGTCGCCGAGTCACCGTCCGACGTGCCGGCGACGCAGGCCGGCCCGCAAGCCATCCTGCGCCAACAGTTCGCCCAACTGGGCTACGACGTGACCCACACGCCCGGCAGGCGCACCGGCGGCACGCTCATGGCCCGCGCGCCGAACCCCGACGGCCGCCCCACCCAACTCCTCCTCGGCCACTGCGACACCGTCTGGCCCGTCGGCACGCTGGCCGAGATGCCGCTGGTCGTCGACGGGGACGTACTGCGCGGGCCGGGCAGCTACGACATGAAAGCCGGTCTGGTTCAGGGCCTCTTCGCCCTGCGCGCCCTGCAAGAGCTCGGCCTGACCCCACCACTGGCCCCCGTCTTCCTGGTCAACAGCGACGAGGAGATCGGCAGCATCGAATCGCGGCCGATGATCGAACAGTTGGCCGGCGAAGCGGCCCGGGCGCTCATCCTGGAGCCGGCCGGCCCCGGCGGCCAACTGAAAACCCAGCGCAAGGGGCTGGGGGAGTTCGAGATCGTCGTCCACGGCCGCGCCGCCCACGCTGGCAACGAGCCGGAGAAGGGCGTCAGCGCTATCCTGGGTATGATGCAGGTTATCCAGACGCTCCACGCCTTGAATGACTACCCGCGCGGCCTAACGGTCAACGTCGGCGTCATCAGCGGCGGGCTGCGCGGCAACGTCGTGCCGCCGGAGTGCCGCGCCACGGTCGACGCGCGGGCGACGACGATGGCCGACGCCGCCCGGCTGGAGGCGGCCATCCGCAACCTGAGCGCCCCACCGGGCACGACGCTGACCGTAACCGGCGGCTTCGAGCGCGGCCCGCTGGAGCGCACGCCGCGCAACGTTGCCCTGTGGGAGACGGCGCGAGAGGTCGGCGCGGCGATGGGGCTGGCGCTGGAGGAGACGGCCGTCGGCGGCGGCTCCGACGGCAACCTGACCAGCGCCTATACCGCCACCCTTGACGGCCTCGGCCCGGTCGGCGACGGCGCCCACGCCCGACACGAGCACGTCGTCATCTCCGGGATGATCGAACGCGCCGCGCTCCTGGCCGGGCTGCTGCTGCGAGAATAAGAGAAGAAACCACAGATTTCACAGATTACGTTCTGATAATCTGTGTAATCTGTGGTTCCATCTCTTGATCTGCCCAATCTGCCCAATCTGCGGATAATCCCTCTTATGACCCGCCTAACCTGGGAACCCATCACCCTCCACTTCCGCACCCCCTTCCGCGTCAGCTATGGCGCCAGCGAGAGCCGGCGCGCCCACTGGCTGCGGCTGGCCGGCGACGAGGGCTGGGGCGAGGGCACCATCCCGCCCTACTACGGCATCAGCGACGAGAGCATGACCGCTGTCTGGGCCGCCGCCGCCCGCCGCGCCGACCCCTTCCCCGACGACCCGGCCGACATCGCTGCCTGGCTGGCCGCCGACCCGGTCATCTCCGCCGGCCCGGCCCCGGCTCGCGCCGCGCTCGATCTGGCCCTCCACGACCGCCTCGGCCGCCGCGCCGGGCTGCCCCTCCACGCGTTGCTGGACCTGCCCGCGCCGCGCCCGCTGCCGACCTCGTTCACGCTGGGCATCGACGAGCCGGAAGTCATGGCCCAACAGGCGGCCGAGCTGAGCGGCCGGTCGGTCATCAAGCTGAAGCCTGTCTCTTATACACATCTGACGCTGCCGCCGAGCGATCTAGTGTAGATCTCGGGGGTCGCCGTCTCATTAAAAAAAAAAAAGCACGAGAACTGCCGACGACGAACGAGACATGACAACACACGAGAATGGAGACAAGGCTGTCGAAAGTGTAGAGAACGCACCGGAGTAGCGAGAGCTCAAGAGCACGAGTGAATTAACTATATAAGAGAAAGGCTCAAACAGAGGTACACATAGTA
>CALLZA010000795.1 GCA_937858165.1 uncultured Ardenticatenia bacterium | reverse complement strand
TCTAACGTATCAATCGTGTAGTTCGTCTCTCTATGGGGTATTGAGTCGCTGGTAAAATAATAATTAATAGATGTTACGAGATTAGCGTGTGTATACGCTGTGACATCCAGGACATCATGATCTTGTGTTTTTTTTAATGATACGGCGACCACCGAGATCTACACTAGATCGCTCGTCGGCAGCGTCAGATGTGTATAAGAGACAGGGCAAACCGTGCCCTTCCAGCCGGCCGGCAGCCAGCCCCACGGCGACCGGACGCTCAACGTCTACACCATCCCTGGGGCCGAGGGCGCAGCCGGGGTGCTTTACTTCGACCCCAGCGTCTACGAACCCCTCTTTGCGCCGGTCGGCTTCGGCTGCGTCGGGGCAATTCCGGTCGGCGCGCCATGAGCGACTACGTGACCGAGGTCATCGCCCGGCTGCGCGCCGCCCACCCCGACGCCCACTGCGCGCTGGACTACGAAACGCCGCTGCAACTGCTGGCCGCCGTCATTCTCTCCGCCCAATGCACCGACGAGCGGGTGAACCTGACCACGCCGGCCCTCTTCGTCCGCTACCCGACGGCCGAAGCGCTGGCCGCGGCCGACCCGGAAGAGCTGGAAGCCATCGTCCGGCCCACCGGCTTCTATCGCAACAAGGCCCGCTTCCTGCGCCAGACGGCGGCGCGGCTGCTGGAAGAGTACGGCGGCGAAGTTCCGCCGCAGATGGAGGAACTGCTGACGCTGCCCGGCGTGGCCCGCAAGACGGCCAACGTCGTCCGCGGCGAAATCTATGGCCTGGCCGACGGCATCACCGTCGATACTCACGTCAAACGCCTGTCGGCCCGACTCGGGCTGACGGTTGAGACCGATCCGGTCAAGGTCGAGCGCGACCTGATGGCCGTCATCCCGCGCGAAAGCTGGATCGAGATCGCCCATCTGCTCATCTGGCACGGCCGCCGCGTCTGCACCGCCCGCAAGCCGGATTGTCCGGCTTGCCCGCTGAACGACATTTGTCCATCGTCGAGTGTTCAGTGGGTCAGTGGGACCACTAACCTACTGACCACCGACCATTGACCACTACTCTTGCCCTTCTTCAACTACACCCTCCACGCCGCCGACGCCAACGCCGTTTCCTTCTGGGAGCGGCGGGCGTTCGTCAACGCCTGGTGGGCCATCGGACGAGAGGATGAGCGTTGGACGCCGCCACCCCACGGCGCGTTCGGGCGTGAACTGGACACGCGCCGCAACGGCCACCTGGCCCGCCTGGGCGCGGCGCTCATCCGCGTCGAGGCGCTCTACCGCACCGGGGTGCGCCGCTCGCGCACCGACCAGCAGGAGATTCCGCTGACGAGCGTACTGGAACGGCCGTTGGCGACGGCCCTGGCCCTGCTCGATCCGCGCCGCCGCGACCGCGCGGCCCACCTGGCGCTGCTCAAACTGGCCGATGACGCCGAGGCATTCGACCGGCTGTACTACCACTTGGTCGAGATACTATCGGAGGCCGAAATCCACCGCATCGTTGGCCCGGTCGGCCTGTCGCCCCACCTCGGCCGCGGCGCGCTGGTCGATGCGTGGGACGCCTGGCCGCCGCAGCACACGCCGACCAACCCGCCCTATCTGCCGGAGATGTTGGCGCGGCGGGGGCGGGTGGCGCAGGTGGGGCGGCTGTATGAAGTGGCGGTGGGCGAAGGGGCGCAAGAGGACGCCGCCATCCCGGCGGCGATCCGGGCATTTGACGTGGCGCGGCTGGCGGGGGATTTATTGCCGCTGCTGGCGGCGGCCACGGACGACGGCAGCGGCTTCGCGCCGCCGGACGCGGCCGAGGCGGCCTACCTACTGCGGGCCGTCGGGCCGGGGGCGGTCGGCGGGCTGGCCGAACGCGACGGCGCGCCGGGCGGGTTTGGGCGGGGGGCTCCGGACGAAGCCTGTCTCTTATACACATCTCGGAGCCCACGAGACCGTACTAGAGCTCGCATGCCGCCTTCTGCTTGAAAAAAAACAAGCGGGTGAGGCAAAGAGCAACGAAGGAATGTGGCACACGCTGGAGGAGACGGCACACATAGATAGGCGAGCAAGCGGCAGGGAA
>CALLZA010000794.1 GCA_937858165.1 uncultured Ardenticatenia bacterium | reverse complement strand
TTTCTGTATTCTCTTTCTTCCTGTTTTCTTTTATTCCTTTCTTTTGTCTTTTCTTCTATGCTAGTCGTCTTCTTCTCTTGATTATGTTTTTTTTTTTTTTTAATGATACGGCGACCACCGAGATCTACACTAGATCGCTCGTCGGCAGCGTCAGATGTGTATAAGAGACAGATATTATACTATAGGCCGTCGGGAGCGACGGGGATCGAACCCGCGATCTTCGGCTTGACAGGCCGACGTGTTAACCGCTACACCACGCCCCCTGGGGATGCAAGTCAGGATGTTAGCAGAACTACCACGCCGTGTCAACAAATTGCCGACCCGCAATTGGGGGCGCGGCAAAGTCGGGAGAAGACCTCACGCCGGCATCCAGCTGAGCAACTGTATGTTCTTCGCCTCAAACTTCCCCGTCGGGTGGCGCGACTCGGCTAACTCGAACTGAAAGACGTGGCTATAGCTGGGCAGTTGCAGCGGATCGATGTTGTCCGGTAGGTTGGAGTCGTGGAAGTAGGCCGTATCGTAGGGCGAATCGGGGTTCTGCGTGTCGGTCAGCCACAGGCGCGGCCCGTTGACGCGCAGGAAGCGCATGAAGCCGTAGTTGAGCTTGTGGAAGTAGCACGTGCCGCGGACGATGGAGCCAACTTCGCCCCACTCGGTGGCGTCCGGCATCGGCCCGCCATTGACCACCGTCGGCACCAGGTCGGGGATCAGGTAGCCGGACATAAACAGGTCGACTTCGCGCCGCAGCACGAACGACGCGTTGTCGAGGGCCACGACCTCCACCCGGCAGCCCTTGTTCTGCACCGCGGCCACCACACGGGCGAAGTCGCCGTCGCCCGTCACCAACAGCACCCGGTCGAGGTTCTCCGATTGCAGCAACATGTCTACGGCCAGATCGAGATCAGCGTCGGCCTTGGCATAGGGCTTGCCGTTCTCGTCCTCATACCAGCGCACTTCCTTGATGATGACCTTATAGCCAAAGTCGCGCAGCAGCGCGTAGAAGCGATGGGTGTTCTTGTCGTAGACGGCGTCGGTGCGCGCCCGGTCGGCGTCGAAGCTGACGTAGGCGTTGAGGCGCACCAACTCAGCGCCGTCGCGGCAGGCGAATTCGCGCAGCACGTCATAGCGCATCCGATAGCCGCCGTTGCGATACATATTGGCGGTGTCGACGTAGACGCCGACGCGGGAGATGGAGCGGTTGTCTTGCATAATGGCTGTCATTATACCCACTACCTGCTAGAGAGCGACGAACACAAACCCACGCCTGCCACTTGACAAACACACACCCCGTCCGCTATTCTTGCTTTGTAAGTTCAATTAACTTACTCTTAGTTGACCGAGTCCCCATGCAAAAGGCGACGCGCAGCCAGACGAAAGACCACAACAGTCGCCTCGTCCTGAAGACGATCTACGACAGTGCTCCGGTCAGCCGGGCCGACATCGCCCGGCACACCCATCTCACCCGGCCCACCGTGTCCGCCCTGGCCGCCGAATTAATCGACAGCGGCCTGGTCAGCGAAGTCGGCCAAGGTCCCTCGGCCGGCGGCAAGCGCCCCACGCTGTTGGCCATCAACGACGCCGGGCCGTGCCTGCTGGCACTCGACCTGAGCGGCGACGATTACCGCGGCGCGTTAATGAGCCTGCGCGGCCGCGTCATTCGCCGCGCGACGCAGCCGGCCGCCAGCCTGCGCGGCCAGGCAGCCATCGACTGTCTCTATCGTCTGGCCGACGACCTTTTGCCCGATGGCTCCCTGCTGGGCATCGGCGTGGCGACGCCCGGCCTGGTCGATCCCCATCGCGGCGTCATCTGGCGCGCCGTCAATCGCGGCTGGGTCGATCTGCCTCTGCGCGAGGCGCTGGAGGAGCGCTATGGCCGGCCGGCCCACGTGGCCAACGACAGCCACATGGCGGCGCTGGCTGAATTCACCTATGGCGCGCCTCCCGGCAACAACCTGATCGTCATCCGCGTCAGCCAGGGCGTCGGCGCGGGCGTCATCCTGAACGGCCGTCCGTTCTACGGTGACGGCTTCGGCGCGGGCGAGATCGGCCACGTCGTGGTCAACGTCGACGGCCGGCTGTGCAGCTGCGGCAATCGCGGCTGTCTGGAGACGACCAGCAGCATCCCGGCCATTCTGCGCGCCGCGGCCACCACTGATCGTCGCCACTCGCTGCTGGCCGGCAGCGAACCGCTCACCTGGCCGCAGTTCGTCACCGCAGCCCTGGCGCACGATCCCGTAGCCGTCGATGTGGCCGTGCGCGCCGGCGGTCATCTTGGCGCGGCCGCGGCCCATCTGGTCGGCGCATACAACATTCAGACCATTGTTCTGGCCGGCGACATCAGCGCGCTGGGCGATGTTTTCCTCGACGCCGTGCAGGCCGAGATGCACCAACGGGTGCTGCCGGCCATGGCGGCGGCCACGACCGTCCGCTACCCCTCGCTAGACGCGGCCCAGGTGGCCGACATCACCATACTGGGTGCGGCGGCGCTGGTGCTGCAACGGGAGCTGGGTATCCTGTGAACG
>CALLZA010000793.1 GCA_937858165.1 uncultured Ardenticatenia bacterium | reverse complement strand
TTGTGTGCCTCTCTTCTTGTATCTTTGCTTACCTTGCGGTGTCTCCTGTTTTTTTTTTCCAGCCGAAAACCTGAAAAGGAAGTCTGTGTCGTCCTGGGGGGTTCGGGGAGGTTAAAAAGGACCACCCCAGAACCGCCCCCACGGCCGCCGCGACGCCCCCGCCACCCCACCCCACGCGCACTAGGCTCCGATCGCGCCAACCATGCGCCCCCAGCCACACCGCCGCCGCTATCAGCAACGCCAGCCCGGCGATGGCCAAGGCGGTGAACGTGAAGAAGCTACTCGTGGCGATGAGCACGGCCAGGCCCACGGCCGCCCCGCGCCGACCATCGACCACCGCCCGCAGCGCCAGCCACACCGCCACCAGGGCCAGCAGGGCGTAGGCCACGTCGAACCGCCCGCTGAAGACGAGCAACGCCGGCAGGTAGCCGTAGCCGACGGCCGCCAGCCGCGCCGACCCTGCCCCGACGAAGCGCCGCCCGATGGCGTACAATGGCAGGATGCCCAGACCGCTGGCCAAGATAATGACTACACGCAAACTACCGGCGGCTAACTGGGACGTGTCCAGCCCCGCCAGCTCTGGGGCCAGGCAATCATAACGGTGGATGCGGCGACCGACCGCCTCGGCCGCCACCGGGAAGCGCGCGAACCCCCGTGTTAACGCCCAGTAGCCCAGGGGCCAGCCCGGCGGCTGGGTGCGCACGTGCACGTCAGCGTAACCCGGCATCCGCGCCGCGTGCTCGCGGGCGAAGGCCAACGGCGACTCGATGCGTGCCCCCTCCTGCCAGAAGCCGCCGGCGCTCAGCACGACCAGGCTTAGGGGCTGCGCGCGGTGCTGGGCAGCCACGGCCAGTTGCAGCAGCGGCGCGAGGACGACCAGCCCGGCCAGCAGCAGCGCCGTCCGCCGCCGTGGCCACGCCCCCCCGCGCCCAACCCAGGCCCCCAGGGCCAGCCCCACCCCCAGCGCCGCCGGCATCAGCCAGAAACGGCCGCCCGGTGACGGCACCCGGCGCACCCAGACCCAGTTACTGCCGCGCAGCCAGCCCGGCCAATCGGCAATCAGCCCGGCAACGTAGAGCGCCGATAGCAGCAGTGCTATAATCGCCACAATGACGGGTAGAGTGAGCTGGGGGCGCGGCCTCATGACGAATCCCATTCTAGCATGGCAGAGCAGGGTGACGAGTGACGAGCGACGAGTGACGAGTTTGCGCTCGTCACTCGTCACTCGTTACTCGTTACTCGTCACTTTCTTCGTGCTGCTCTTCGCCGCCGTCGTTCTCCGCTTCGCCTGGCTCAGCGACGACGCCTACATCACCTTTCGGGTCGTCGATAACACCACCGCCGGGCTGGGGCTGCGCTGGAACCCGTCCGAGCGCGTCCAGGCGTATACGCATCCGCTGTGGCTCTTCGTCCTGCTGGCCGGCCGCCTCGTCACCGGCGAACTGTACTACACGGCCATCGCCCTGTCGGTCGCATTGTCGGTCATGGCGGTGGCGCTGCTGGCCTTCCGGTTGCGGGCCGCGCCGGCGGCCGTCGTGCTGGGGCTGCTCGTCCTGACGCTCTCGCGGGCCTTCGTCGACTATGCCACGTCCGGGCTGGAGAACGCCCTTAGTCACCTGTTGCTGGCCGCTTTCCTGGTCGTCTGGTTCGGCCGCCCGCCCCCCACCCACCAACGCTCAACAGACAACTGCGCTCTGAATAGTGGATATTGGCCACTGGATACTGCCCGCTGGCTGCTCTCTCTCTCTTTCCTGGCCTCTCTGCTGGCCCTCAATCGCCTCGACGCCCTGCTGCTCGTTCTCCCGGCCCTGGGCTGGGCGCTGTGGCGGGGGCGGTCGGCGCGGGCGCTGGGTCTGGTCGCGCTCGGCTTTCTGCCGCTGTTGGCCTGGACGCTCTTTTCGTTGCTCTACTACGGCTTCCCTTTTCCGAACACTGCCTACGCGAAATTAGCTACCGGCATTGCCGCCGCCGACCTGGTCCGGCAGGGGCTGACCTACTTGCTCAACTCCCTGCGCTGGGACCCGCTAACCTTGACCGTCACCGTAGCAGCGGTGGTCGTCGTTGTAGCCCGGCGCTGGGCCGACGGCATTGCGGTGGCTGTGGGTATCGTCCTATACCTGCTCTACGTCATTAACATCGGCGGCGACTTTATGAGCGGGCGCTTTCTGACGTTGCCGCTGCTGGCGGCCGTTGCCCTGCTGCTGGCGATTACGGGCGACGCCGCCGGGCTGGCGTCGATCCAATTGACGGCGAGGATCGCCGCCAGCCTGACGGCTCTTCTCCTGCTACTGGCCGCCATCGGCCATCTGCCCGTCCTGCTGGCTGGCAGCCCCACCGGCGACGCCGCCCGCCGCGACGGCGACATCGCCGACGAGCGCGCCTACCACACGCCCCACACCGCCCTGTTCGCCGACCGTGTTCCCCCCCCCCTGTCCCTTCTACCCATCTGACCCCGCCGACGAGCGATCTAGGGCAGACCTCGGTGGTCGCCGTATAAATCAAAAACAAAACCAAGACGATCATCAAG
>CALLZA010000792.1 GCA_937858165.1 uncultured Ardenticatenia bacterium | reverse complement strand
TTCTCACACTGCTCTGTTTGCTGTGTCATGTCTTCTGTACGACGTGCTGCGCACTAGCACTTCTCTTCTGTTTTTTTTTTTAAGGATACGGCGACCCCCGAGATCTACACTAGTTCGCTCGTCGGCAGCGTCAGATGTGTATAAGAGACAGCCTGCGGTTTGTTGGGCCACTGGATGCCGGCCCGCTCGGCCAGCTCCTCTAGCTCTTCCTTCGTCGGCCCCTCGCCGCTGGTCAGCCACTCCATCAGTTGCTGTAGACGGCCGCTGAGCGCCTGGAGGGCGGCCTGGAGCATCTGCTGCTCGTCCTCGCTCATCTCCTCGCCGGCGTTCTGCATGACCGGGCCACCGCTGCCGAAGTAGAGGGGGAACAGCTCCTCGAAGACGGCGAAGTCGTCCGACTCCTTGACCAGGGTAGCGCGCATCGACTGGCGGAAAAGCTCCTTGTCGGCGACGCCCAACACTTCGACGGCGCGCATGGCGTCCATCGACTCGGCCATCGACACGCGCACGCCCGCCGCCCGCATCCCGCGCACAAACTCAATGATCCGGTCGTCCATGTGCCTCTCCTTTCGAGAAGAGGAACCACAGATTACACAGATTCAAAACTAGAATCTGTGTAATCTGTGTAATCTGTGGTTTCCCTCTTTATCCCCGCCCGGACGGACGGCTGCGGCCGCCGTTGCCCATCATCCGCTTGGCCTTCTGCACGTCGGCCTCGTACTTGAGGAGCACGGTCAACGTGTTGTTCATCGTCTGCTCGTCAATGGCCCGCGCGTTGAGGGCCACCAGGGCGCGCGCCCAGTCGAGCGTCTCGCTGATGCTGGGCACTTTACGCAAATCCATGTTGCGCAACTGCTGCACCACGGCCACCGCCTGCCGGGCCATTTCCGGCCGCAGGTCGGGCACCTTCAGGCGCACGATATCGAGTTCCGCTTCCAGGTTGGGGTAGCCGACGTAGAGGTAGAGGCAACGCCGCTTGAGCGCTTCGCTCAATTCGCGGGTGTTGTTGCTGGTCAACAGGACCATCGGCTGATGCTTGGCGCGGATCGTGCCCAGTTCGGGCACGCTGACCTGGAAGTCGCTCAGTACTTCCAGCAGAAACGCTTCGAACTCCACGTCGGCGCGGTCAATCTCGTCAATGAGCAGCACGACCGGCTCGTCGGAGGTCAGCGCCTTCAGCAGCGGCCGGGGCAACAGGAAGTGCTCCGAGAAGAACACGTCCTCCTCCTGGGCCAACCGGCTGGCGGCCTCGGCCAGACTCTGCACGTCGCCCAGCACGTTGCGCAAGGTGTCGCGCAATAGCTGGGTGTAGAGCATCTGCTTGGCGTACTCCCACTCATAGAGGGCCTTGCTCTCGTCCAGCCCTTCGTAGCACTGGAGCCGCACCAGCGGCGCGCCTAGCGACGCGGCCCAGGCCTTGGCCAGTTCCGTCTTGCCGACGCCGGCCGGGCCTTCGGCCAGAACCGGCTTGCACAGCGATTGGGCCAGGTAGACCACCGTGGCGATCTCGTCCGAGGCGATGTACTGCTGTTGGCCTAAACGCTGATTCACATCGGCCGTGTCTTTGAACATCATGCGAATGGTCTCCGTTTTTAACTTACAGTCCGGCCGGAGCCGGATGGCGGATCAGCAACTACCCGACACCCTGATTGTAGGGACAATCGGGCAAATCGCAATGGGACATTCGGCCCTCTTATTCAGCTTTCAGGCCCGCCTGTTTGGCGCCAACGTCCGCGCCAGATAGTACCAGCTGTCTCTTATACACATCTCCGAGCCCACGAGACCGTACTAGATCTCGTATGCCGTCTTCTGCTTGAAAAAAAAAATAAACAAGAAAAAAAAAAAAAAAAATACACAATAACTAAGTCAAACAATAGATCATGTTACTAATAATCTGAACCTCACTCTGATGTACATATGAATATCACAACACCTCATATCAACTATTGACA
>CALLZA010000791.1 GCA_937858165.1 uncultured Ardenticatenia bacterium | reverse complement strand
TAGAAGACCCCGCCGCTAGCGTAGAAGTGCGTTCAAACGCACTTTCAGAGGGTATCGTGCTTCTTCAGTGCGATTCATCGCACTTTCACGCTAGCGGTGGGTTTCAACCCACCGCGACGATGCCCACCGCGACCGGTCGGCGCTGTTGCCGATTTAATTGTTAATCTCCTAGAACGCACTTCGGTGCTAGCAGTGGGTTTTTCAACCCGCCGGCGGGCACGGCCGAATAACTCACTCTGGGACGGCTATGTGCCCCCTGCCCACTACCCAACCACAAGCCAGATAAGGTTAGAAAGCCCATAAACCCTGTCCCACATCACGATCCGCGGGATAATCTACCCGCATGGCAAACAACGCTTCAGGCCAGATCGGACGGATGGTGGCCGTGGCCCTGTTGGCCGCGCTGCTGCTGGGCGGCTGCGCGGGGGGCAACATGCCGGCAATTGACGTAACGTTGGACAAGCACGACGACAAGGTGACGGTCACGACGGAAGACGGCCGCGCCGTCATCGACGTGACCAGCGCCGGCGGCATCGGCGGGCTGACGGCCACGGCCGACGCCTGGCCGGAGGCGGTCGTCGTCCGGCTGCGGCTGCGCGGGCTGGAGGGGCTGGAGATTCGCTATGGTGACGTTACCATCGCCACCGGCGTGTCCAGTAGCGGCCAGCCGTCGGCGCTGACGCTGTCGGTCTTGGACGAGGACGGCAACGTGCAGAGCGCGTCGCCGTCGTCCGACGTCTATTACCCCAATATCCAGGCCGTAACACCCGACGGGACGACGGCCGTGGGGCCGTTGGCTGCGGGCCAGCGGCCGCCCTTCCCGCTGCCCGAAGGCAGCGCGTTGGAGATCACCCTGCCGCCCCACTTCCATCGGGACGACCATCCGTCATTCACGCTGCAATGGATTGACTTCTACAGATAGGTTCCAGGGGCCAGGTTCCAGGTTCCAGGGAAGAGCGCTCTTCCCTGGAACCTGGAACCTGGCCCCTTCTTCTGAGGTACAGCTATGTTCCTACTCGTGATGGTTCTAGACGACACCAGCCGCCTGAATGAAGTTCTTCACGCCTGGGACGAGGCGGGCGTGCCCGGCGTCACCATTCTGGAAAGCACCGGTCTGGCCCGCACGCTGGAGCGCCACAACGCCCGCGGCGCGTACGCCGGGTTCAGTCAGATGTTCGGGGCAGGGCGCATCGGCCACAACACGCTGTTCGCCGTCATCAACGACATCGACCGCGCCGCTGCCGTCGCCAGCCGCGTGGAAGCCATCCTGGGCGATCTGAACAACCCCCACACCGGCATCCTGTTCGTTGTTCCCGTCCTGGCCGCCTGGGGTCTGGGCCGGGTTAAAGAGCCGACGGCGAACGAGGAGTAGAGGATGGTCTGGCTGCTCTTTCTGGTTAGCTCAGTTGTTGTTGTCCTGGCCGCCACCAAGCTGGCCGAATACGCCGACATCATCGCCGTGCGCACCAAGCTCGGCGGCCTGGTCGTCGGCACCATCTTCCTGGCCGGGGCGACTTCGCTACCGGAGTTGATCGCCTCTATCAGTTCCTTCAGCGCCGGCGTACCCAACCTGGCCGCGGGCAACTTCTTCGGCAGCAACATGACCAACATCGCCCTGCTGGCGTTCGTCGATCTGTTCAACCGGCAAGCGCCCCTGTTGCGATCTGTGGCCGTCAGTCACTCGCTGACGGCCGCGCTGGCCACCCTGCTGATGCTCGTCGCCGTCCTGTCGCTGGTCGCGGGGCCAACGCCGGTCATTGGCTGGGTGGGCCTCGATAGCCTGCTCATCATCGCTCTCTACTTCATCGGCATCTGGGTCATGCAGCGCGAGACGCAGACGGACGGAGCAAGCCTGTCTCTTATACACATCTCCGAGCCCACGAGACCGTACTAGATCTCGTATGCCGTCTTCTGCTTGAAAAAAAACACAAATCACACTCTTGCCGAGCTCTATGACCAGATACTTCCATCGTCCATAACATAGCTAGCAAATACTAACCTCACACTCAGCACA
>CALLZA010000790.1 GCA_937858165.1 uncultured Ardenticatenia bacterium | reverse complement strand
CGTTCATATAGGAGTTATGTGTGCATTGGTTCATGGCTGTGCTTCAAGATGCATCTTGTGGTGTGTACTCCTTTTCATGTACAGAGAGCACGTCTGTGTGCGTCATACGGTTTTTTTTTTTTAATGATACGGCGCCCACCGAGATCTACACTAGAGCGCTCGTCGGCAGCGTCAGATGTGTATAAGAGACAGCGCCCAACCCGGTCATGGCCCCGCCGGCGGTGGGCGAAGAACTGGTGACAAACGGGTAAGTGCCGTGGTCGATGTCGAGCAGCGTCCCCTGCGCCCCCTCGGCCAGTACCGTCTGGCCGCGCCGCAGCGCCTCGTCGAGCAGCAGCGGGCCGTCGGTCAGGTGCGGTGCCAGGCGGGCGGCGTGGGCGGCGAAGTCGGCGGCGATGGCGGCGGCGTCCAGCGGCTCCTCGCCGTAGACCTTCACCAGCACATCGTTCTTAATTGCCACGTGCTCGGCCAGGGCCGCGGCCAGCGCCGCAGGGTCGGCCAGCAGTTCGGCCCGCAGGCCGACGCGGCGGGCCTTGTCGGTGTAGGCCGGGCCGATACCGCGCAGCGTCGTGCCGATGGCCCCCCGGCCGCGCTCGCGCTCGTGCGCCCGATCCATGGCGATGTGGCCGGGGGTGATGAGGTGCGCGCCGCCGCTCAGCTTCAACCGCGCCGGGCCAACGTCGACGCCGCGCGCCGCCAGCGCATCCATCTCGCGCAGCAGCACCGCCGGATTGACGACCGCGCCGTTGCCGATGAGGCACAGCACGCCGGGGTGGATGATGCCCGACGGGATGAGGTGGAGCTTGAAGATCTCGCGGCCGATGGTGACGGTGTGGCCGGCGTTGTCGCCGCCGCTATAGCGGGCCACGACGGCCGCGCCCTGGGCCAACCGGTCGGTGATGTGGCCCTTGCCCTCGTCGCCCCACTGCGCGCCGATGATGATCGTTAGGGGCATGGTACTCCCTCCAAAAAGAAACCACAGATTACACAGATTTCACAGATTAATACTCTTAATCTGTGAAATCTGTGAAATCTGTGTAATCTGTGGTTCCAAGCTCTTAATAGCGAACGTTGACCAGCGTCCCGACAGGTGCCCAGTCGAACAGCCACCCCGCATCGGGCGTGCTGACGTTGACGCAGCCGTGGCTCATCGGCGTGCCGAAGTTGCTGTGCCAGTAGGTGCCGTGGATGGCGTAATCCTCGAAGAAGTACATCACGTAGGGCACATCGGGCAGAAAGTAGTCGTAGCCCAGCAGATAGCCGTTCATCGTCTGGCTCTCGTACTTCATGTAGGTGCGATACTGCCCGAGGACTGTCGGCCACTGGGGCAAACCACTGCTGACCAATGTGTTGAACACCGGCGTGTCCCCCTCATAAGCCACCAGCGTCTGCGTGCTCAGGTTCACGTCGATCCAGCGCTCCGTCTCGCCCACGCCCGCCGGCCGCGGCGAGACCGCGCCGGGATCGACAGCCACCGGTGGCGTGGTCGGCTCCGGCGTCGGCGTCGGGCTGGGCGTCAGGGTCGGGGCCAGCGTCGGCGTCGGCAGCGGGGTTGGCGTCCAGGTGGGCAATGGTTGGCCGTTGGCGTCCACACCGGCGGCCACGGCCTTGGTTGGGAAGACGGGCGCGGCCGTCGGCGACGGCGGTACGGCTTCGACGACCGGCGACGGCGAGAGTATGGGCGAGGCAACGGGCGAGGCAACAGCCGCCTCGGCCACGGGCGTCGCCGCCGGCTCACGGCCGCTTGTCTGGGCCGCAACCCGGCCGGTCAGGTCTTGCAGCAAGGCCCGCCCCGTCGGGTGGAAGGCCAGCAGCGCCGCGGTGGCCAGCAACAGCGCCAGGGCGACGACAGGCCACAGGGCGCGGCGCGGGCGGGGCGCGGGCGGCGCAGGGGCAGCGGCCGGGCGGTGAACGGCGGCGTTGGGGCTGTCTCTTATACACATCTCCGAGCCCACGAGACCGTACTAGATATCGTATGCCGTCTTCTGCTTGAAAAAAAACAAAACACATGAGACGATCGTAGTTGTCAGCAGACGGTGTGTGATTACAAACGCAGATTACTATAAAAATAACAAGAGTCGTACACATGTAGGAGATGGAACACTA
>CALLZA010000789.1 GCA_937858165.1 uncultured Ardenticatenia bacterium | reverse complement strand
TCATCGTTCTTCGGTGTTACACTATTGTTTCGTTGGCTGCTCTGCTGTGTGTACTGTCTGGGCGGACGGCTTGTGTGTCGTTTTTTTTTTTTTTTTTGTGTGTTTTTTTTGTAATGATACGGCGACCACCGAGATCTACACTAGAGCGCTCGTCGGCAGCGTCAGATGTGTATAAGAGACAGGTCGCGGCCACGGTCGTCGGCCGGTCGTCGTCGGTCGGTCCGGCCGTCGCCGCGCCGGCGGTGGCTGTCAGCGCGACGATGGGCAGGGGGGTCGGTTCGGCGTCGGCCGCGTCGCGGGTGCGGACGACGAACAGGAAGACGGCCACGGCGATGGCCAACGTGGCCACCAGAAACAGCCCTACCAACCCCTTGACCAGCGCCGGCGACCGTTCGCGCTCAGCCGCGGGCGGTGGCGTGGGCGGCGCGCCCCAACCTGCCGTGCCGGCCCAGGTGGGCGGCACGTAAGCAGCGACAAGGCCGGTGCTGGCGCCGCAGTGAGGACAGCTACTCAGGGTTGACCAGCCCGCCGTCGTGATCGGCGCGCGACCGGGCACGGCGTCGCAGACCACGACCGTGTCGCCCGCCCGCAGCGACTCGCCCGTGACAGCGCAGGCGTGGCCGAGGACGACGGCCGGCGAATGGGCTGCCAGCGTCTCGGCGTGATGGTTGGCGGGCAATGGGAAGTTGGGCATAGTGCTGGCCGGAATCATACCTCAGCCCCCGCCCACGGCAACCGTAGGACGGGTTGTTCTACCGGCCCCACCACAGCCGAAGCGGGCGCGGCTAGCGCAACCCGCGCTCCAAGTTGGGTTGTATCATTCCATGACGCAATGTGTTATAATGTCGGCAAGTCGCGGCCCGCGTGGGTCGCGCTACGTCCCGCGGTCTATGGCGCGCCCGGTTTGGGTGGGCGCGAAGGAAACGCGCTATGAGCATTCAACTGGCCGATCCCCGCATCAATGGTCAGGCGGCGGTCGACCTGTCGGCCCCGGTCTACGACTACGTTATTATCGGCTCCGGCTTTGGCGGCAGCGTCTCCGCCTGGCGGCTGACGGAAAAGGGGTACTCGGTGCTGGTCATCGAGCGCGGCAAGCGCTGGTCGGCCGAGAGCTTCCCCAAAACGAACTGGAACGTCTTCGACTACCTATGGATGCCCGCCCTGCGCTGCTTCGGGCCGCAGGGGCTGAACTTCTTCAAGGATATCTGGCTGCTGAACGGCTCCGGCGTCGGCGGCGGCTCGCTCATCTACGCCAGCACCCACCGCATCCCGCCGCGCCGCTTCTTCCGGGCGGGCGAGTGGGCCGCGCTGGCCGACTGGGAAGCGGAGCTGATGCCCCACTACCACACCGCCAACCGGATGCTGGGCACGGCCGACAACCCATGCCTCTGGCCGGCCGACCACACCCTGAAGGCCATCGCCGACGACCTGGGCCAGGGCGACACCTTCGAGACGACGGGCGTGGGCATCTACTTCGGCCAGCGCGGCGTCACCGTCAACGACCCGTACTTCGACGGCGACGGCCCGACGCGCACCGGCTGCCTCCACTGCGGCGGCTGCATGGTCGGCTGTCGCCACAACGCCAAGAACACGCTGGATAAGAACTACCTCTATCTGGCCGAGAAGTACGGCGCGCAGGTATTGCCGGAGCGCAACGTGCGCACCATCCGGCCACTCTATGGCGAGCAGGCCGACGGCGCGCGCTACGAAGTCGCCTACGAGAAGATTACCGACTGGACACGCAAGGGGCGTGGCCAGGCACGGGCGCGCAACGTCATCGTCAGCGCCGGTGTCGTCGGCACGGTCGAACTGTTGCTGAAGTGCCGCGACGAAGACCGCACCCTGGCGCGGCTGTCGCCTATGCTGGGCGAACACGTCCGCAGCAACAGCGAGGCGCTCATGGGCGTCACCGCCCGCAGTGACGATCAGAACTTCGCCGAGGGTGTGGCCATCAGCTCCCACTTCTGGGCCGACGAGGTGACCAGCGTCGAACCGTGCCGCTATCCGCCGGGATCGGGCTTTATGCGCACGCTCATCTGGCCGCTGGAAGGGTACGGTACGGAAGGCACGAGCTTTGCCGGCCGTCTGTGGGCCTCGTTGCGCCACCTTTTCCGCAAGCCGGGCGACTTCCTGCACACCCGCCTGCTGCCGCAGTGGGCCGAACGCGATACAGTGCTGCTCATCATGCAGACGGTGGAGAACAAGATGGCCTTTCGGCGCGGGCGCACGCTGTCGGTCGGCGGCCGCAAGGGCATCCTGACCGCGCGCGACCCCGAAGACCCGATTCCAGCCTGTGTGGACGCGGGCAGCGACGTGGTGCGCCGCTTCGCCGATAAGGTCGATGGCGTGCCCTGGGTCGGGCTGAACGATCTACTGGGCATCCCCAACACGGCCCACATCCTCGGCGGCTGCGCCATCGGCGCCGACGAGCACAGCGGCGTGGTGGACGTTCGGCAGCAGGTGTTCAACTACCCCGGCCTCTACGTGGCCGACGGCTCGGTGGTGCCCACTAACCTGGGCGTCAACCCCAGCCTGACCATTGCCGCCATGACCGAGCGGGCCATGAGCTTCATTCCGCCCAAGGCCAACGCCCCCGCGCCTGAAGCGCTGCCCTATCCCCACAGCGTCACCATCGACGGCAAGTATGTGGCCGAGATGCCGGCCACCAACGGCCATAGTAACGGGACGACCGATCGCCTCAAGCGCCTGTCGCCGCTGTTGCTTCTGCTGCTGCCGCTGTTGCCCGTGCTGCTGGTCTTCTTTGCCTTTGTAAGAAGCTCACGCAAAGGACGCTAAGGAGGCAAAGGACGCCAAGAAGATCTTAACCTTTTTGGTGTCCTTCGCCCCTTTGCGCCTTTGCGTGAGCTCTTTTGCCTGATCCAGACCTAACTTGAGGGAACTATGGACCCACGAAGCGACTGCCTCGAATTCATCAACCCGGCCACGGGCCAGAAGTTTGGCGAAGTGCGTATGAGCACCGAGGCCGACGTGCTGCTGGCACGGCGCGAGATGGCCGCGGCGCAAGCCACCTGGGCGGCCAAGCCGCTGAAGGAGCGGGCGCGCATCGTCAAGGAGTTCCAGCGCGTGGTCATCGACGCTACCGACGAGCTGACGGCCGTGGTCAACCAGGATCACGGCAAGAGCCGCGGCGACGCGCTGCACGAAGTGATCATGACGGTGGACAAGATACACCAGTACGCCCGGCTATCGCCCAAGTGGCTCGGCCGCCGGCGCGTGCCGCCCGGCCTCTACTTCTTCCGCCGCTACTACACCGAGCGCGTACCCTTCGGCGTCGTCGGCATCATTGGCCCGTGGAACTACCCCGTCGACCTGATGCTGCCGCCGGTCATCGCCGCGCTGCTGGCCGGCAACACCGTTGTCGTCAAGCCGTCGGAAGTGGCCGCGGCCACGGGCGTCAAGCTGGAAGAGCTGATCAACCGCGTGCCGGAGCTGGCCCCGTTCGTACGCTTTGTCCACGGCGACGGCCGCGTCGGCGCCGCGCTCGTCCGCTCCAAGCCCGATCTGTTGTTCCTGACCGGCTCGGTGAAGACCGGCCGCATCGTGGCCCAGGCGGCGGCCGAGAACATGACCCCCTTCCTCTATGAGTTGGGCGGCAAGGACCCGATGGTCGTGCTGGAAGACGCCGATATCAAGGCCGCGGCCCATTGGGGTGTCTGGGGTGCGTTCTACACCACCGGCCAGGCGTGCGTCTCCGTCGAGCGCGTCTACGTCCACGAAAAGGTCTACGATGCGTTCGTGGCCGCCGTGCTGGAGGAGACGGCCCAATTCAGCGTCGGCTACTCGCCCGACATCGACAACCCGTACCGCATGGGGCCGCTGACGTTCCAGCGTCAGTGCGACATCGTCAACACCCACCTGGCCGACGCCGTGGCCAAGGGGGCGCGCGTGCTAATGGGCGGCAAGCAGTCGGGCATGTTCATCGAGCCAACGGTGCTGGTTGACGTCGATCACACCATGCAGGTGATGACCGATGAGACGTTCGGCCCCATCCTGCCCATCATGAAGGTGCAGGACGACACCCACGCCATCCAGATGGCCAACCATAGCGAGATGGGCCTCAGCGCCTATGTCTGGAGCCGCAACCTGGCCCACGCCAAGCGCGTGGCCGAGCAGTTGCAGGTCGGCGTGGTCAACATCAACGACACCATGTCCCACTACCCGGTGTCGCTGCTGCCCTTCGGCGGGGTCAAGATGTCGGGCAACGCTCGCACCCACGGCGCGGGCGAAGTGACGCAGTTCACCCACACCAAGAGCTACGCCGTCGGCGCGCCGCCCAACCCGCTGGACCCGGCGACGATGGTGCGCTACCCCGGCCACTACCGGCTGGGTAAGGTGATCCTGGGCGCGTTCTTCGGCGTCACGCCGCAGCAGCGTGTCGAGCCGCTGGCTGACTTTCTAACCCACGATCCCAAGGGGCAGGCGGTGACCAAGGCGGCCGTCGGCGCGGGGGCGGTGTCGTTGGCGGGGCTGGCTGTGGCGGGGTTGCTGCGGTTGAGGAAGTAACTGCTGGGGGTAATGTTAGGGGAGCTATTGCCATGCACGTCCTCATCGCCGAGGCGCGACCGTCCACGCGGGCGGCACTGCGCGCCCTGTTGGAACACGATCCGCATTGCCACCGCATCAGCGAAGCGACCGACGCCCAGGGCACGCTGGCTGCGCTGAGCGATGCGCCCGACCCTGTCTCTTATACACATCTGACGCTGCCGACGAGCGATCTAGTGTAGATCTCGGTGGTCGCCGTCTCATTAAAAAAAAAACAGAGTCACAGAGAGTGGACGCAGGCACCTTAGGAAAAAAGATGACAATGACAGAAACAGAACCCGCACATAGTGTATCACAGCTAATGCAAAACAAACTAACAAAAAAAACACCACACGAACGCATGACACATA
>CALLZA010000788.1 GCA_937858165.1 uncultured Ardenticatenia bacterium | reverse complement strand
TGTTTTTTTTTTAATGATACGGCGCCCCCCGAGGTTTACACTTGATCGCTTGTCGGCAGCGTCAGATTTGTATAAGAGACAGGTATTGAGTCCGGTGTAGTGTTCGATGCGCTTCAGGACAGTAGTCATACAACCCTCCATAAATAATCCAATTGAGGCGAGATTGTAACAGAAGCACAACCAGGCTCAACTGAAAAGCTTGGTTTGGTCAGCGTCATTGCCGGGACGGCCGAAGTGCTCACGTAAAAGACGCGAAGGGCGCCAGGACGCCAAGAAGACCGCTTTTTGCGTCCTTGCATCCTTGCGTTAATCTTCCTTCCTCTATGGCTTCCATGTCCGACAAGACAGCCGCCCGCGCGGCAACGTTCAAGCGGGAGACCTCGCCCGCCACCTGGGATCAGGCTCTCGCCCGGCTGCCCTACGCCCACGCCCTGCAAAGCTGGGCCTGGGGGCAGTTCAAGGCGCGCTGGGGCTGGCGCTCCATACCGCTGACGATGTCGGTCGGGGGCAACGGATGGGAGGCCGCCGCCGCGGCCCACGTCTTGCGGCGCGATTTGCCGCGCACGCCCTACTGTGTGCTCTACGTGCCCAAGGGGCCGGCCCTGAACTACGCCGACGCCACGCTGCGCCGCCACGTCCTGGCCCAACTGGAGCACCTGGCGCGGCGCGAGCGGGCCGTCTTCATCAAGATCGACCCGGAGGTCGTGCAAAGCTGGGGTCTGGAGAACGAGCGCGTCTCACCGCTGGGCGCGGCGGTCATGCGCGACCTGGCCGCCCGCGGCTGGCGTCCGTCGGTCGAGCAGATCCAGTTTCGCAACACCGTCGAGCTGCCGCTGGAAAGCACCGAAGAGCAACTGCTGGCGGCCATGAAGCAGAAGACGCGCTACAACATCCGGCTGGCCGAGCGCAAGGGGGTCAGCGTGCGCCCCGGTACGACGGCCGATCTGCCAACCATCGCCGCCATGTACCAGGAGACGGGCGCGCGTGACGGCTTCACGACGCGGCCGAGCGAGTACTACCTCGATGGTTGGTCGGCCCTCACGAACGTCGGGCTGGCCCAGCCGCTGCTGGCCGAGTTTGAGGGGCGGCCCATCGCCGCCGTTATCCTGGTGCGCTTCGCCGACCGCGTCATTTACATGTACGGCGCGTCGCGCGACGAAGCTCGCGAACGCATGCCCAATCATCTACTGCAATGGGAGGCCATCCGCTGGGCGCGGGCGCAGGGGGCGAAGGTCTATGACTTCTGGGGCGCGCCGGACGTGTTCGATGAGAGCGACCGGCTGTGGGGCGTGTGGCGGTTTAAGGCCGGCTTCAACGGCGAAGTGGTGCGCTTCATCGGCGCGTGGGACTACACCTCGCGCCCACTGCTGTACCGGCTGTATACGCAGGCCATCCCGCGTTACCTCGATCTGCTGCGCTCCCGCCGCGGGCGGGCGTCGGGTGAAATGCCGGGTTAAGAAGCGATATGATCCGCAGATTAGGCAGATTGAGGAAGAGCTCACGCCAAGGCGCAAAGGGTCAAAGGCGCTAAGAAGAATCTTGTTCTTCTTGGGGCTCTTCGCTCCCTTGGCGTTCTTTGCGTGAGCTTCTTAAAATCTGCCCAATCTGCGGATAGACCCATTCTTGGAGACGACATGAGCCGAACGATTGTGATTTTGGATGGTGACCAGACGGGGCAGGAGTTGCTGGAGGAGTCGTTGCGCGTGCTCCAGCCGGACGTAATTCGCTACCCACTGGAGTTCCTGCGCTTCGACCTGAGCCTGGCCAATCGCCGGGCGACCAAGAACCAGGTGGTCTACGAGGCAGGCAAGGCCATCCGCCAGTATCATGTCGGCCTGAAAGCGGCAACCATCACACCGGAAAAAGCCGGCGATGTGGGTAGCCCCAACGCCATCCTGCGTGACGTGATGGACGCCGAGATCATCCTGCGCACCGGCCGGCGCATCCCCGGCGTGCGCCCCGTTGGCGGCATCTACGCCCCGATTAGCATCGTGCGCATGGCCCGCGACGACGCCTATGGCGCGCGCGAGTGGCGCGAGGGGGAACCGGGCAGCCTGGGCGAGTACGCCTTTCGCACCGAGAAGATCTCGCGCTGGGTCTGCCGCGCCGTGGCCGAGTTCGCCTTCCAGCACGCCAAGGAGAACGGGGCCAAGGTCTTCGGCGGGCCGAAGTACACCGTCAGCCCGGTCTACGAAGGGCTGTTCAAGGAGGAGATGGACGCCGCCGCCGCCCGTCACCCCGACGTGCGCTACGAACCGCAGCTCATCGACGCCACGATGGCCCTGCTCATCACCACCAGCGGCGAGCCGTTGGTCATCCCGTCGCTCAACCGCGACGGCGACCTGCTGTCCGACCTCGTCCTGCAAATGTTCGGCTCCATCGCCGGGTCGGAGTCGATGGTCATTTCGCTCAACCAGGACGGCATCATCGACTGCGTCATGGCCGAAGCCCCCCACGGCACGGCCCCCAGCCTGGAAGGCAAGAACGTCGCCAACCCAATGGCCATGATCCTGGCCGCAGCCGGGCTGTTGGGCCACATGGACGAGAAGGAGCTGAAGACCGCCAGCCGCGCCATCTATGAGGCCACGCTCGAGGCGGTCTATGACGGCGTGCGCACGGCCGACCTGACCGGCTCCAGCGCCACCGACCAGTTCACCAACGAGGTGATCCGGCGGGTGAAGAGCAAGCTGGAAGTTTGGTCATCGCTGGGCTAGTCACGCCATACGAGCGGCGAACTACCAATTGCCTACATGACTGACAAACGTCACCCGATTCGGTGATAGATGTCACTACCCGTTGCATGAAATTGCGCGAAGATTTATGGTAGCCCTTATCAGCAACCATGCGTTGGATGAGAGTTGCCGCAAGGTATCTCCTTGCGAGAGCGTTGCCCAAGACGTAACGATACGTCCGAAACTTCGTCACTCAATCGCTCGTCCAATTTCAAACGAGTAGACTCCCATGAAACCGTTGAAGCTCTTCCTGGTGCTGACGTTTGCCTTGTTCCTTATCGGCTTCGCCCTGGTGGGCGTCCTTATCTCCGTGGGCAGCCCGAACTACCTGGTCGTGCTGGCCCAAATCCTCATGGCCTGGACGCCGACCGTGGCTTATGCAATCGTCCACCGAAGGGCGAATCCAGGTAGCTCTCTGTGGCGTTTCATTACCGACCTGTTCACAACACGAGTCAGGCTGCTGCCCCTTCTGGCTTCGATACTGATTCCGGTTGTCGCGACAACCATCGTGTGGCTCGGTTACGCCCTGGTCTCCGGTCAATCGCCTTTAGATCTCATCGCCAATCTCTCGGTCGCGGCCGTTGTCGTCATGTTCTTCGACAGTCTCATTCGCGGGCCGCTCGGCGAGGAAGTTGGCTGGCGCGGATATCTGCAAAATGAACTGAACAAACGGTTTCCCCTGCTCAAAGCCTCCCTAATCGTCGGCGTCATCTGGAGTCTGTGGCACCTGCCCTTGTGGTTCATATCCGGTTTTCAGGGTGTTGACCTGCTGCTCTATATGGTGTTCTTTATGATTGGCCTCATCGCCTTCTCCGTCATCATCGGCTTTGTGTATGGTCGGGGGCAGAACCTGATCTACGCCATACTGCTGCACCAGATGCTCAACTTTAGCGGCCGCCTGCTGGAAATGGACGAACTCACTGTCCTTGGCGGAACCAGCGCCGTCTATGTCGTCATCGCTCTCGTGCTCAGTGTGGCCTGGTTGAGGTCAACATCTCGGCCGACCGCCGCCCAACCGGCCCACGTCTAGCAGCAGAGCGCGCATCCTCAGATGCGCACTCCGTTGGGGGCGGTGCGTGGCACATAGCTAAACCCTGACTTACTGACCTGCTGAATACTGCCCCCCACTCACCTCCACCAGCCCCACCTCTGGCGGGCAAAACAGCCGTACGCGCGGCGCGGCCAGCCCTTCGAAGCCGACGCCGCGGGTGACATAGAGGTGCGTCCGCCCCTCCTGATAGTGGCCCATGACATAGCGGCGGCCGAGCTGCGAGGCCGTCAGCAGCGGCCCAATGAGCGGCAGCCGCACCTGCCCGCCGTGAGTGTGGCCGCACAGATAGAGGTCAATGCCCCGTTCGACGGCCGCCGGCATCAGCTCCGGCGAGTGGTAGAGCAGCACGCGCGGCCCGGCGTCGGCCGCGCCGGCCGACACACGGTCAAGCGTCGCCGTGTCGCGAGGGATATCGTGGTGACAGTCGAGCCCGAGCAGCGTCAGTCGCCGGCCGCGGCTCAGCGTTACCACGACCGCCTCATCGCGCAGCAGCCGCGCCGACAGCCCCGCGAACACCTGGGGCATGACGGCGGGCAGATCGACCGGCGGCGTGCCCAGAACGGCGAAGACCCCGTAGCGGGCATGGAGTTGGCCGAGCAGACGGCGCACAGCCTGATGGGTTTCCGGGTCGATATTGTTGGACAGATTGACATAATCACCAGTCAGTAGAATGAGGTCGGGTTGCGCCTCGTCAGCCAGTTCCAGCAGCCGGGCCTCACGGATACTCGACCGCTCCAGATGGATGTCGCCGATGTGAAGAATGCGGATGGGCGGCGCGCCGGGCGGCAGGCGATGGGTGGTCACAGCCAGGCGGCTAAGGCCCAGGCGGCGCGGCTCGACCAGCGCCGCGCGATAGAGCGTCGCCGTGCCGACGAACTGCGCCGCGACCATCAGCAGCAGCGCCCCCGTCCAGCCCAGCCACAGGCCTGTCTCTTATACACATCTGACGCTGCCGACGAGCGATCTAGTGTAGATCTCGGTGGGCGCCGTATCATTAAAAAAAAAAAACAATCAGAGAGCTCACAGTGGCACTCAAATCTCAAAGTGCGAACACTGTCGACACACTCAACGACTAATACTAATCTACATCAAAACATGAATGAAAGTCACCAGAGAACA
>CALLZA010000787.1 GCA_937858165.1 uncultured Ardenticatenia bacterium | reverse complement strand
GTTCCACAGATCGCCGTGGTTCAGCGTCAGCTCTGCGCCGGGGAAGGGCAGCCGCCGCGCGTGGCCGCCGACGCACAGAATGAAGCGCTCGGCGCTCAGGCGTTGGCCATCGCCCAGCTCGATGGTGTGGGCGTCGACAAAGCGGGCCTCGCCGACACCAACGTAGGCCGTCACGCCGGAGCTTTCCAGATGCTTGAGCATCTGCTTCTTTTCGTGGACGGTGGAGACCACCTGCTGGGCGCGCTGCATGAGGCGGGCGAAGTCGAGTTGCGGCCGCGGGCCGAGCAGACCATACGCTTCGTGCTGCGTCGTCTCGCGCATCAGCCGCGCGGCGTGGGCCAGCACGCGGGTCGGCACACAGCCGTCATTGGTACACGTGCCGCCCAGCCGGCCGCGCTCCACCAGGGCGACGGTGGCCCCCAGTTCGCGGGCCCGCAGTGCGGCCGTGACCCCCGCCGGGCCGCCGCCGATAATCAGGACATCGTACATGCGCTTACCTCTCGTGTTGCTACAACTTAAGGATAAGTCGTGCGCTAGACACCGACGTGCTGCACCCCAGTCTGGCTTTGGTCAAAGGGCGACGGTACTGGTCGCGCCGCATATTATAGCGAGCCACGCTCACTTGACACCTCTTTCTATCGACTGGTTCCCGTAAGCGGCCCCCATCTCGTGCCCTCGCCCTGGCACATCCTATTGGGTTGAGTCTGGCGTAGGCCGGCTATTCTCGACCGGGCGCAACCACACCGACACGTGCTCCGGCTGCATCGTCTCCTGGATGACACGCGCCAGCTCGGCCGTCAGCGCATCCAGGTCGGTCTCGTTGCGGGCCGTGGCCGCGAAGGCGGCCAGGGTCTTCTCGGCGTCATACTTGCGACGGAAGAAGCGCCGATCGATGACGCTCTGCACCCGGCGGCGCAACGGCAGGAAGAGCGCGGCGATGAGCAGCGTCGACAGGACGACGGCCGGCGCAGAGTCGCCCGTCAATGGCGTCAACACTTGCTGCAAGATAATGATGCTGCCGAAGTAGACCAGGGCCAGCAGGGCCGTCAGGATGGCATAGGCCGTCGTCCGGCGGATGATCACTTCGATATCGAACAGGCGATAGCGCAGCACGGCCATCGCCAGCCCCAGACCCATCACCGGGAAGCCCAGGTTGGCGACGGCGCTGAACACATAGGCCGCGTCACCCACCCAGCCGAACGCCGCCGGAAAGTTGAGCAGGAAGAGAGCGATGCCCAGCGCAAAGCCGCCAAAGGCCCAGCGCAATTGGGCGCGACTGACGCTATCGCGCATGGTCAGGACGCTGTGGGCCAGACTGACCAGTGATGCCAGGAACATGAGCAGCGTGCCGTACCAACCCGGCTGCCACATATCAGTTATCCCCAGCGCCACCAAGATCAGAGCGCCAACGAGAAAAGGGGTATAGGCCAGCCACGGGTAACGGACGATGACCGGCTTTGGGCGTGGGAAGACCAGGGTGAAGGAAAGCAACGCCGGCGCGAGCAGGACGCCGAAGATCATGTAGCTGAAGAAGCCCGACAGAAAACTCCCCAGACGGTCGAAGCCGGTAGACAGGCCGTCGGGCAGCAAAGCGCTGATGGCCTGGGCGGTGATGACGGAAACGAAGATGAGCAACGCTCGCGCCGCGGGGTCTTCGGGCCGCTTGAGAAAAGCCAGGAAGCCGATAGCCGCCAGCAGAAGAAGCCCCACGAAGGCGATCAACAGCGAGGGTTCAACGGTCAGCCCGCGGATCACCGCCGCAACAGTCCAATGGACGATAGGCACGTCGACGGTCAGCGGCCGGCCGTTGCGACTGATATCGTAACTCACCACATTGCCCGCGTACCAGAACGGCGGCGTTTCGCCCGGCGGGTAGTCGCTCAGGGGTGTTCCCTCCACACCCGTTACCAGGTCCATCGGTATCAGGCCCGACGGCGCGTTGACCAGATTGGCGTAGTATAACAAGTCGGCCGCGCCTAGATCGTCAGCCGTAAACAGCCAGCCGTCTGTCGGCAAGAAGTAGCGGTAGATAAGCTGGGCCGCGCTGGTCAGCAGAATGACCAGGGCAAAGGCCAGCGAGAGCCTGGCCGCGCGGCCGAAGCGCTGTTCGTTGCGTTCCGTCGATGGCATCACGTTGTCCATTTCAATGACTCTCCAGTCTCACGGTCGGTGCGCGGCGGCCTAAGCCGGCCCCAAGCCACCCCGACACGAGACGTAAGGCAGAGTATACCCTCAAACTCAAGCCGGTTGATGCCGCCCCAATACGTAGCCCAGTGCCGCGCCGTAGATCAGGTGGGCGGCAATGAACTGCCCGGGCGATAGGTCACTCAGCGCAATGCCCAGACCGGGCAACACCACAAACTGCGCTACCAGCCATACCACCAGCCCGTAGGCCGCGCCCAGCAGCCAGCCATAGCGCCGCCAAGTGGGCCAACGCCCGCCCAGAATGTGGACGATCAGGGCCAGGCCCACGCCGTACAGACCGGAGACGGCCAGGTGCATCAGCGTCCCGGTCAGCGGTGAGCCACTGCCGGCGGGGTCGAAGCGGCCGAGCGTTTGCCCCGGCCGCGCCCCACCACTGAGGCCCACGACCACCAGAAAGACGCCCATCACCACCCCCGCCGGCAGCCCCGACAGCAGCCCGTCGACGACAACGTCACCGATCGTCCGTTTATGCGGCGTTACGAAACCTGTTCTCTCCGACATCGCATCGTCTCCTTTTGTGACCTTGCCGGATAGCGTAGCAGATGATCGTCTCCTGATCGTTACGAAAAGCGCCACGAGGTACGAAATGGGACGCTCTTTCGCCCGAATGGGGCTATAATAAGGGGTATGATGCCTGTTAACAAATGCGTCGCTTAGCTCGCGAGCAAGACCAGTGACCTTACGACTGCTTCTGCTCGGCCCTCCCCGTCTAGAGCGTGACGGCCAAATACTGGAGACGGACACGCGCAAGGCCACCGCCCTGCTGGCCTACCTGGCCGTCACCGCCCGCTTTCATACGCGCGACGCGCTGGCCGCTCTGCTCTGGCCGGAGATGGACGACAGCCACGCCCGCGCCGCGCTGCGCCGCACGCTGTCGTCGCTGAAGTCGGCCGTCGGCGATCGCCCACTCTACGTCAGCCGCGACGGTCTGGGGCTGAACCGGGATGAGGTGTGGTGCGACGTGACCGAACTTGAGTCGGCCGTGGCCCAGCTCGCCCATCACGCCCACCAGGCCGCCGACCACTGCGCGGAGTGCGCCGACCGATTGGGCGCGGCCGTGGCCCTCTACCGCGACGCATTCCTTAGCGGCTTCTCCCTGCGCGACAGCGCCGAGTTTGACGACTGGCAACTGGCGACGACCGAGCAGCTACGCCGGTCCCTGACCACCGCCCTGGCCTGGCTAGTGCGCGCCCACAGCGCCGGCAACCCCACGCAGGCCATCGACTACGCCCGCCGCTGGCTGGCAGTCGATCCGCTACGCGAAGAGGCCCACCGCTGGCTCATGCACCTCCACGCCGCCGGCGGCGCGCGCGACGCCGCCCTCCGCCAGTACCGCGACGCCGTGCGCATCCTCGACGAGGAGCTAGGCGTTGCCCCGCTGCCCGAAACGACCGCCCTCTATGAGGCCATCCAGGAAGGACGCATTGTGCCCGCCGCCGCGCCGCCGCTGGCCCCGCCCGAACCGGCCGCGCCGGCCGCGCCGCCGCTGGTCGGCCGCGCGCCGGCCTGGGCCGCCCTGCTGGCCGCCTATGGCGACGTTGGCGCGAGCGGCCAACTGCTGGCCGTCACCGGCGAGGCGGGCATCGGCAAAACCCACCTGGTCGAAGCGTTCCTGGACCACGCCCGCGACGGCGGCGCGGTGGTCGTGGCCGCCACCGGCTATGAGGGGGAGACGGCGCTGGCCTACGCCCCCTTCGCCGCCACCCTACGCGCCCTGCGCCGGCGGCCCGACGCCGCCGAACGCCTGGCCGCCGTGCCCACCCGCTGGCGCGATGAGGCCGCCCGCCTGACCCCGGAGTGGGCCGCCGACAATACTCCCGCCACCGCCGACCTGCCCGACCCGGGGGCGCAAACGCGCTTTTTCGCCGGCGTCAGCGAAGTTATCTGCCACCTGCTGGCCGGGCCACCCCCCGGCGTCCTCTTCCTGGACGACATGCATTGGGCCGACGCCGCCTCGCTCGACCTGCTGGCCTATCTGGCGCGGCGGCTAAGCGATTTGCCCGTGCTGCTCATCGTCGCCTGGAGCGAAGCCGGCGGCGATGGCCTGCTGGGCGGCCAACGCCTGCGCCGGCTGCTGACCGAAGCCCAGCGCGCCGGGAAGGGCCGGCTGATTGCCCTGACCCGCTGGCGGCCGTCGGACGTGCTCAGCCTGGTGGCCGCCGACGCGCGGTTGCAGGCGCGGGCGGCCGAGATCACCGACCGGCTCTACCGCGAAACCGAGGGGCTGCCCTACTTCGTCGTCGAATATCTCAACGCTCTGGCCGGCAAGCCCGATAACTGGACGATGCCCCCATCGGTGCGCGACCTGCTGGCCGGGCGCCTGGCGCTGGTCGATCAGGCCGAGCTGCAACTGTTGCAGACGGCGGCGGTCATCGGCGGCACGTTCGACTACGCCAGCCTGTGGCCGGCCAGCGGGCGCAGCGAAGAGGAAGTCGTCGGCGGGCTAGAGCGGCTGCTGGAGCGCGGCCTCATCCGCGAAGCCAACGACATGCCCTATGGCGAGGGCGGCGACTTGCGCTATGGCTTCACCCATCAGCAGTTGCGCGCCCTGGTCTATGAGGCGACGAATCTGGCGCGGCGGCGACTGCTCCACCGGCGCGTGGCTGCGGCGCTGCAAACACAGACCCGCAGCGCCAAAGACAGCGCGGCCAGCCTGATCGCCCAGCACTACCGGCTGGGCGGCCAGGACGCCGCGGCGGCCGACTTCTATCGCCGCGCCGGCGACCACGCCCGCGCCCTCTACGCCAACCGCGAGGCGCTGGGCCACTATCAGACCGCGCTGGCCCTGGGCCATCCGGCCACCGGCGCGCTGCACGAAGCCGGCGGCGACCTGCACACCCTGTTGGGCGAGTATGGCGCAGCGCTGCGGGCCTATGAATCGGCCGCCGCCCAGGCCGACCCGGCCGACCTGGGCCGGCTGGAGCACAAGCTCGGCCGGCTCCACGAGCGGCGCGGTCAGTGGGAGTTGGCCGATAGCCACTTTTGCGCCGCGCTGGCGCGTTACGAGCACAGCGGCCACGCGGCCGACCTGGCCCGGCTCCACGGCGACCGCAGCCGCGTGGCCTATCGCGCCGGCGATCTGGGTCGGGCGCGTGCGCTGGCCGAGCAGGCGCTGGCGCTGGCCGCCGGCGATGCCGAGGCCGAGGCCCAGGCCCAAAACGCGCTTGGCATTCTGGCTCGCCAGGAAGGGGAGCACGCCGCGGCCCCCGCCAACCCGGCGCGCAGCCTGGCCATGGCAGAGCGAGGCGGAACGCCAGCCGCCCCGGGCCCCGACACGAACAACCTGGCCCGCCCGCGCGGTGGCGCGCCGTGCTCGACGTGCTCCGCGACCTCACTGCCTCGCAAGAAGAGTTCGAGCTGGAGGCGGCCGAGCTCGGCATCATCGACGTGGAACGTGGGGTGAAGCTGGCCGGCTCACGCAATTACGCCCTTTCCGGCGACGGGGCCCTGCTGCACCAGGCCGTGCGCCTGGCCGTCGATGTGCAGGCCCTGCATGTGTTTGATGCCGACAGCGGGTTGACGCTGAAACCACGATCCACCGACTGACCACAGACCGACCACCGACTGACCTTTCAGCAACAAGGAGACCGATCCATGAACCGACGCGACACCCTCAAGGCCGGCGCCATCACCGTCTTTGGCGCAGCCTTCCCGTTCAGCGGTGTGCAAGCGCAGAACCGCTTTGCCAAGTACGCCGGCAAGACCGTCGTGTTCAGCGTGCCGGCGCATCCGCACTACGACGCGATGATGAAGATCCTGCCTCAGTTCACCAAGGAAACCGGCATCAAGGTCGAGACCGACAAGCTGGCCATGGGCCGCATGAAGGAGAAGCAACTGCTGGAGATGTCCAAGCCCAGCGGCGACTTCGACCTCGGCTGCTATGTGGTGATGTGGAAGGGCGAGTACGTGGCCAAGAACCTGATCCAGCCGCTGGATCCGTTCTTGCAGAACGCCGCGCTGGCCGATCCGGCCTACGACATCAAGGACATCGTGCCCATCCTGTCTCTTATACACATCTCCGAGCCCACGAGACCGTACTAGATCTCGTATCCCGTCTTCTGCTTGTAAAAAAAAAATGTCGAAGAGGTCAGTGTAATTCCTAGTGTATCGTCTACATACGTACATATTCTGAGAAACACCTGTGTCGACGTCGGCTGCATGGAGGTCGCTTTACGTTGATGCCGTAATAATTGGGAAGAAACATCACTTACCACACCCACTAGTACCAGGGACTTACGTATCGTCATATCAACA
>CALLZA010000786.1 GCA_937858165.1 uncultured Ardenticatenia bacterium | reverse complement strand
GAGATTGTTTGTGTTTTTTTTTTCAAGCAGAAGACGGCATACGAGATCTAGTACGGTCTCGTGGGCTCGGAGATGTGTATAAGAGACAGGACCACATGCACCCGGAGCGTATCGCCCCCGACGTGGCGCGCAAGTTCCAGAACATCCGTGACGGCTACGACCGCGTGCTGGTCGTCTTCGGCGACTGTGGCTCGCGTGGCGCGCTCGACGCCTTTCTGGCCCACGAGGGGCTGGAGCGCATCGACGGCCCCCACTGCTACGAGATGTACGGCGGGCCGCTGTTCGACAGGCTCATGGACGAGGAGCCGGGCACGTTCTTCCTGACCGACTTCCTTGTACGTGGTTTCAGGGGCACGATCTGGCACGGATTAGGGTTGGACCGCTATCCCCAACTACTAAACGACTACTTCGGCAACTACCGGCGGTTGGTGTACCTGACGCAAATCGAGCAACCCGAGCTACTGGCCAAGGCCAAGACGATCGCCGCCACGCTTGGCCTGCCACTGGCCGTGCGCCACACCGGTTATGGCCAACTGGAAGCCCGACTGGTGGCGTGGATGGACAGCAACCCTCAATGAGCTGCTCCACCAGACTTTCACCCTAATCGCCGGCTGCGCTTTATCAAGGGCTGCCGGTGGCCGTGTCCAGCGCGGCCGCCGCCCGCTCGCGCCGCAACAGCGCCACGGCCAGTTGATTGACGCCCAGCATCAGCAACGTCGAGAGCACCAGGAACGGCCCCAGGGACTCCAGCCCCACCCGCTCGGCCAGCACCCCGGCCAGACCGGGCAGCACGGCAAAACCAACGCTGGCCGCACCGGTCTGGATGCCGATGGTGTTGGCCGCGTGGCGCGCACCGACCCGATTGGGAGCGTCGGACGTCAGTGTCGGAAAGATGGCCGCTAGCGACAGACCCATCAGGCCAAGGGCTGCGAATCCGATGGGCAACGAACGCACCAGCAGTAGCGCCGCCGCTACCACCGCACCGATCATGCTCAGCCGCAGCAGCCGCTCGACACCGATGCGCGCCGCGCCCGCGCCGAAAACCACGCGGCCGACTGTTAACATGGCCCAGAAGACGCTGGTCATTGTTCCGGCCAGGTAGGCGGAAGCGGCGCGAGATTCTGTAAACCAGGTGTACGTCCACTGCCCGGCCGTACTCTCCACGCCGGTGTAGAGAAGGAAGAGCAGGACGCTCAGCCAGACCATCGGCAGACGCAGCGTGGCGCCCATCGAGGCGGGTCGGGCGGAAAGGTCACTCCCTGTGTGGTGACTCAGGCCGCGGAATGTCATGCTCCGGACGACGGTCAGGTAGAGAACGCCCAACGCCAGATGAATCACCACCCCGACAACGTAGCCCCAACGCCAACTCAGCCCCGCGCCGACAATGAAAGTCATCAGCAACGGGCCGATGGTGGCCCCGACGCCGAAGCAAGCGTGCATCCAGTTCATCGTCCGCACGGTGCGCGTCGCGGCGACGTAGATGTTGAGCGCCGTGTCGATCGTCCCGTTGGCCCAACCTGTCAGCAGACCAAACGCGACCAAAACCCACCACCCCGGGGCCAGGACGTAGCCGACCAGCCCGGCCGCGCCCAGCAGATTGGCGACCAGCAGCGCCCAGCCGGCCCCCAGCCAGGCCAGCAGCTTGGCCGCGAGCACACTCCCCACGGCAAAGCCGATTGTCGATGTGACCAGCAGGGCGACCAGCGCGTCGAGCGACAGCCCGAACGTCTGCCGAATAGACGGCCAGGCCACACCCAGCAGCCCGTTCATCATGCCCAGGGCGATGAAACAGGCGAAACCCAGAATCAACGTGTAGCGATTCCGGGCCATTGTAACGATTACCATACGAGCGGTTTCTCCAAGCCAACCATAACAACTAGCGCGGCCACATTCCGCCTTTCTGATCCGTGTCCATCTGCCAAATCTGCGTCATCGGCGTGCCATTTTCAGGCGATAACCGTGTATTTGCCTGCCGGCAACTCGGCCCAGTATACTGTCTCCATTCAAAGGGGGCACTGTGAAGCTGAGACCGCTGGGTAACACGCACCTTTCCGTGACACCGCTGGGCCTGGGCTTGGCCGCGCTGGGCCGGCCCGGTTACATCAACCTGGGCCACAGCGCCGACCTGGGCCACGACTACGATGTGGCGGCGATGGCCGCCCACGCCCACGCCGTGCTCGACGCCGCCTGGGCCGCCGGCATTCGCTATTTCGACGCCGCCCGCTCCTATGGCCGCGCCGAGGAGTTCCTGGGCAGTTGGCTGCGGGCGCGCGGCATCGCCCCGGAGGCGGTCACCGTCGGCTCGAAGTGGGGCTATACCTACACCGCCGGCTGGCAAGTGACGGCCGACAAGCACGAGGTCAAAGACCACAGCCTGCCCGTCCTGCGCCGCCAGACGGTCGAGAGCCTCGCCCACCTCGACCGCCACCTCAAGCTCTATCAAATCCACTCGGCGACCTTCGACAGCGGCGTGCTGGACAACGGCGACGTACTGGCCGAGTTGGCCCGGCTGCGCGACGAGGGGCTGGTCATCGGCCTGTCGCTGAGCGGCCCGAACCAGGGAGACGTACTGCGCCGGACGCTGGACATCGATGTGGGCGGCGCGCCGCTCTTTCGCGCTGTCCAGGCGACGTGGAACCTGTTGGCTCAGGAGGCGGGGCCAGCGCTGGCCGAAGCCCACGCGCGCGGTATGGGGATCATCGTCAAGGAGGCGTTGGCCAACGGCCGCCTGACCGACCGTAATACCGCGCCGGAGTTCGCCGCCAGCCGGCGGCTGTTGCGCCAGGCGGCCGAAGATGGTGGTATCGCCGTCGACACGCTGGCCCTGGCCGCCGTGCTGGCCCAGCCGTGGGTCGGCGTCGTCCTCAGCGGCGCGGCGAGGGTTGAGCATCTGGCGTCAAACGCGGCCGCCGTGGCCGTGGCCACCGAGCGTACGGCGTGGTTGGCCGAGTGGCTGCCGCGCTTGAACGCGCTGGTCGAGCCGGCTGAAAGCTACTGGCAACAGCGCGCCGCCCTGGCCTGGAATTAGACGTCTAGGGCAGCGGGCGGGATTTGCCCTCGGGGCGGGCCGGCGGCGGGGTGCTGGGCTTGTCGCCCGGCCGCTGATAGGTAGGTGCCTGCGCGCTGGGCAAAGGGCCTTCGCGCGTCGCCACAGCACTGGGCACGACGTCATAGGGGGTGCTGTCGGCCCGTTCAACCTTACTGACCGAGCGCGCCTTCGCCAGAACCTGGGGCGATATCTCGGCATCTGTCAGATCGACCTCGGTCAAGTCAGCGCCGGTCAGATTAGCGTTGCTGAGGTTGGCCCAGCGCAGATTGGCCTTACTCAGGTCGGCACGGCTGAGATCGGCGTCGCCCAGGATGGCCCCGCGCAAGATGGCCCCGCGCAAGATGGCCCCCTTCAGTTGGGCGGCGCGCATATCGGCGCCGCTGAGGCCGGCCTCCTCCAGGTTCGCGCGGTTCAGCGTCGCCCGGTTCAAATTGGCAATACTCAGATTGGCCCGGCTCAGGTCGCTGCCGGTCAGGTCCGCGCCGCTTAGGGAGACGCGGCCCATGATGGCATCGCGCAAATTGGCCCCGGTCAACACCGCCTGATTCATCACCGCGCCGCGCAGGTTCGCCAGATTGAGGTTGACCTCGCGCATCTCGGCATCACTCAGATCCGCTTCGCTCAGAATGGCCCCGCCGAAGACAGAGTCGTTGAGCCGCGCCCCGACGAGGGTCGCTCCGGCCAGATTGGCGCCGCTGAAGTCCGTCGCCGTGGCCTGCACACCAGTCAGCGTAGCCTTGCTCAGGTTGGCCAGACTGAGATTGGCACCTGTCAGCGTCGCATCACTCAGCACGGCGCCGTTGAGCCGCGCCCCCTTCAGCGTCGCCCCGGTCAAATCAGCCCGGGTCAGGTCCGCGCCGGAGAGATTGGCTTCGCTCAGGTCGGCGTCGCGCAGATTGGCCCCGACGAGCGAGGCTTTGGTCAGTGTCGCGCCCTGGAGCCGCGCGCCAACCAACTGTGCCTCATCCAGGTTGGCGCCGCGCAGATACGACTCGGCCAGCTCCACGCGGCTCAGGTCGGCGCGCTCCAGTTGGGATTGGCGCAGGTCAGAGGCGGGCATCTCCGCCTCGACCAGCCTCGCGTCGCGCAGATTCACGTTGCGCAAACCGACGCCGGCCATGTGAACGCCGGCCAGGTTAGCGCCGCTGAGATCGGCCGCCTGGAGATCGACGGCCGGATGTTCGGCGCTCAGCAGCGACGACTCGTATAGGAAGCGTACGATCTGACCGCGCCCTTCGCCGTCCAGTTGTCGCAGCGTTGTGAGGGTGTGGGCGCGGGCGGCGCGGGCCACCTCGTCGTCAGCCGCCGCCCCGCGCAGGTTGCGGCTCAACAGCAGATCGGTGAGTCGGTCGTAGTAGGACTCGACCAAGGCTCGCTCATCGCGCAGGCGGGCCATCTCCAACTGGGTGCGCTTCCACGTGCCGGCCAGCCAGACGGCCGCGGCCACGAGCAAGAGCGGGATCAGCAGCAGGTTCAACCAGTTGAGCAACGCCAGCGAGCCGCGCTGCCGGACAATGAACTGGATGCCCAACACCAGCAGCGCCAGCAAGACGATGAGCACCAGCGCCGCCAGCGCCGTGCGACCGGGCGAGGAATGGATATCGCGATATGCGCGTTTGATTGTCTGACTGAGCGATTCGGTCATGGGCGTTCGTTCTAGTACTGCCTAGTTCTGCGCGACCCACTCATCGAGCAGGTCTTTCATGCCGTCGCGAATGACCTGCGCGTCGGCGGCGTCGGGGGCGCGCTGGAGATAGGCGTCCAAATAGTGCGCCGCCTGGGTCAGACGGCGCTGCTGATAGTAGACCAGGCCAAGGTCGCGCAAGTGCTCAGCGGCTTCGGGCTGGGTCTGGCGCAGCAGGCGAATGACGGCCGCGGCGTCGGTCCACGCCCCGGCCTGGACGTAGCCGGCGCGCAGGTTATTAAGCATCCGGGCCAGAATGTCGCGCGGCGGCATGGGCGCGAACCAGGCGGCTTCAAGCGGACCGTCGTAACCGATAGAGAGGCGAATGAGCGCCGCGCAGTCGGCCAGGTCGAGACGCCGGCCCCCATGAAACGGATCGAGCCACAACTCCGCATCACGGCCGTGGACGCCGACGATGAAGTGCCCCGGCAGACCAATGCCATAGGCGGGGATGCCCAACCGATGGGCGACATCGACGTAGATAACCGACAGGGCGATGGGTAGCCCCAGGCGGCGGTCGAGCACCTCATTCAAGTAGCTGTTGCGCGGGTCGGCATAGGCCGCCTCGTCGCCGCGATAGCCGGCCTCGCCAAACAGGTAGGCAGCCAACGCTTGCGCCTGAGCCGTCACGGGCTGCGACAGATCGACGTGCTCGGCAGCCGTCTCGGACAGGTCGTGCAGGACGGCCATGTAACCGGCCACATCGAGACCGGGGTAGGCCAGGGCGCGCGCGAATTGCAGCGCCGCCCGGGGCACGTTCAATTCGGCCAGGTGCAACTCATCTTCGTAGAGCCATTCGGTCATGACGTTCCATTATGGGGCATATGGGGACGTTTTGCCAATGCAAGATATCGAAGCCATTCGTGCTATAATGCCGCCGATGTATGTGGAACTGCATCTGGGCGACGTGGTTCGCCTGCGCAAGAAACACCCCTGTGGCAGCGACGAGTGGGAAGTTGTCCGATTGGGAGCCGACATCGGTCTTGTCTGTCGCGGCTGCCGCCGCCGCATTCTGCTGCCGCGCGGCGATTTCAACAAACAACTCAAGGCCATCATCGCCCCCGCCCCCGAGCCGACTGAATGATCGCCTTTCTGGTTGCGCTGCACGTGGCCGGTGTCGCCGGACTGGCCCTCTACGGCTTGCTGGGCTTTGTGACCCTCTACCTATTCTTGCGCCATCGCCATGCCCGGACCGAACCGCCGCCTGCTCCGCGCGACTGGCCGCTCGTTACCGTGCAACTGCCGGTCTACAATGAACGCGAAGTCGTCGAACGCTTGATCGATGCCACAGCAGCCCTCGACTATCCGCCCGATCGCCTGCAAATCCAACTATTGGACGACTCCACCGACGACACGACGTCGCGGGCCGCGGTGTGCGTCGCCCGCCATCGCGCGCGGGGCCTGGACGTCACTCTTCACCACCGATCCGGGCGACAGGGGTTCAAGGCGGGGGCGCTGTCGGCCGCCCTGGCCGACGCGCGTGGCGAGTTCATCGCCATCTTCGACGCCGACTTCGTGCCCGAGCCGTCCTTCTTGCGTCTGACCATCCCCTATATCCCGACCGACCCTGGGCTGTCTCTTATACACATCTGACGCTGCCGACGACCGCTCTCGGGTAGCTCTCGGTGGTCGCCGGTTCATTAAAAAAAAAATAAAATAACAAAAAAAAAAAAAAGAACCACCATAGAAAGAAAAAACTTACAGAGAACAGAAGTAAAA
>CALLZA010000785.1 GCA_937858165.1 uncultured Ardenticatenia bacterium | reverse complement strand
TTAGTGTGCTAATGATCACTGGTAGACATTGTACACATTTTGTGAGATGCTCTACATACTGACTATGAGAGATGACTGCATACTGTGTGTGCGCTGCTTTGTGTTTTTTTTTTTTCAAGCAGAAGACGGCATACGAGATCTAGTACGGTCTCGTGGGCTCGGAGATGTGTATAAGAGACAGAGGGCGACGACGACCAGCGCCAGCCCGGCGACGTGCAGCGCCGGCGGCACGGCCGACCAGCCGAAGCGGAAATCCAGCCCACCGAGAAACAAGCCGCCGAAGATGAGCAGGGGCATGAGGCGGTGAAAGCGGCGGTCAAACGCCTCGACGTTGTCGGCGCGGCGGCCGCGCTCGTTGATGACCGCCGGGTTGACCATTGCCACCCACGTCAGTCCGGCCGTGTAGCAGACCACGTAGACGCCCAGGTAGGCCCAGGCTGCGGGCCAGCGCCACGTGCCCGCACTGAGGAACAGGACGGTCGCCTGCACAATCGTGTAGATGGCAATACCGAGGAACAGGCGTGCGCCGTTGTGGTTGAGCCGTGCGCGCGCGGCGGTGACAGGGGGTGAACTCTCCATTTCATGAACCTCGCGTCAACAATCAATTATAGGCCAGTGCCGTCTGTGCCCGCTCGCGGCCATCGGCTGTCAGGCGCAGGTCGCCATTGCTGCGCTGGATGAGACCGGCGCGCTCCGCCTGGCCGACGACGGTCGTGGCGAAGGTCGGTTCCCAGCGCAGATGGTAGTGCAGGTGGTCGACGCGGCACTCGGCGGCCATCTGCGGCGTGTTCTCGTGGTTCAACAGGTGGATGGCCAGCGCAGTCTGGGCGAACTCCCAGCGCTGGCGACCCCGGCGGCGCGCCTGGGCCAACAGGCCGCGGCTGGGGGCCAGTAGGAAGACGCCCAGGAACAGCACGCCGAGCATGGCGGCCATGGCCCCAGCGACGTTGGCGTCGAGGGCCACGGCCAGCCAGAAGCCGCCGACGGCCCCGGCCGCGGCCAGAGCGGCGCTGTAGAGCAGCATCCGGCTCAGCCGATCGGTCAGCAGGTAGGCCGCGGCCGGCGGGGTGATCATCAGGGCCACGACCAGGATAGAGCCGACGGCATCGAACGCGCCGACGGCCGTCACCGAGACCATGATCATCAGCGCGTAGTGAACCACCACCGGCGAGAAGCCCAGGGCCACGGCCAGCCCGGCGTCGAACGTAGTCAGCTTCAACTCCTTATAGAAGAGGGCGATGAAGGTCACATTCAGCAGCAGGATGACGCCCATGACGACCAGGCTGCGCGGCAGGTCGAGACCGGCCACGAGCACGCGGTCGAGCGGTGCAAAGGCCAGCTCGCCCAGCAGGACGGCGTCCACGTCCAGATGGACGCCGCGGGCGAAGCGAGAGATGAGGATGACGGCGACGCTGAACAGGGCCGGGAAGACGAGACCGATGGCCGCGTCCTGGCGCACGAGACGGGTGCGGATGAGCAGTTCGACCAGGCTAACCGTCAGCACGCCGACGGCCGCGGCGGCCAGCACCAGCAGCGGCGACTCCAGCGAGCCGATGGCGAAGAAGCCGAGGACGATGCCCAGCAGCACGGTGTGGCTGATGGCGTCGCTCATCATGGCCATGCGGCGCAGGACGAGGAAGACGCCGGGCAGGGCGCAGGCGACGCCGACGATGACGGCGATGAGTTGTATTTCGAGGTAGGTGCTCATAGTGATTCAGAATCGCGGCCATAGTCGATCAGTTGTTTGCGCGTAGTCGTGATATTCCACTCCGTATGCGTCGGCCAGGACGGCCAGTAGCAGCAGGCGGAAAACCAATTCAGTCGGCATCGTAATGCTCCTGTCCGGCATTGCGTTCGGCCAGCGCGCGATTTGCGCCGGCGTCGGTTAAAGCCCAGTGGTCGGGCGACACCTCGCGCACCAGTCCCTCGGCGGCCAGCGTCCGCAGGCTGTAGCGCACGCCGCCCTGATAACGGTTCATGGCCCGCAGCACTTCGACGTTGTGGGCGTGATCGGGTTCGTCGTGTTGCGCGGCCAGCCCATAGAGAGCGGCCAGCACGCTCTGGGTGCGCAACGTGCGACGGCTACGGCGGCGGCGCAGCCACTCCCAGACGAGGCCGCGCGCCGCGCCGAGCAGCAGCGAAGCCAGGACGATAACGCTGATGACCAGCACGACGACCGGCCCGGTGGACAGCCCCGTGCCCAGGCTGCTGATGAGCGCCCCGGCCACGCCGGCCAATGCGCCAAAAGCCGAGGCGACGACAAGCATGACGCTCAGGCGGTCGGTCCACTGCCGGGCGGCAGCGGCCGGGGCGACGATGAGCGCGCTCATCAGCACGACGCCGACGGCTTGCAGGCCGATGACGATGCCAATGACCAGCAGGATGGTCAGCAGGGCGTCGAGGATGGTCATCGGGAAGCCGAGGCTGGCCCCAAAGTCGCGGTCGAAGCTGAGCAGCTTGAACTCTTTCCACAGGATGACCAGAACCAGCAGCGCCGCGCCGCCGAACGCGGCCATGGTGACCACATCGCGCACCAGCAGGGTGGCCGCCTGGCCGAAGAGAAAGGTGTTGAGGCCGGCCTGGGCGGCCGTCGGGTTGCGTTGCAGGAAGGTCAGCAGCAGCAGGCCGAAGCCGAAGAAGACGGAGAGGATGACCCCCATCGCGGCGTCTTCCTTGATGCGGCTGGCGCGGGTGATGCCCAGCAGCAGGAACGTGCCCAGCACGCCGGCCACGGCCGCGCCCAGCACCAGGGCCACGGGGGACTTGCTGCCGGTGAGCATAAACGCCAGCAGGACGCCGGGCAGGGCGGCGTGGGACATGGCGTCGCCCAGTAGGCTCTGGCGGCGCAGCAGGGCAAACGTGCCCAGTGCCCCGGCGACGATGCCCAGCACGGCCGCGCCAAGGGCCACGGTGCGGATGGTGTAGTCGAAGAGCAGGTTCGTGAGGAGATCTAACGGGTTCATACGCGACCTTTCGGATGGGCGGCCGGCGTGGCTGTTGTCTGCCCCGGGCCGTCGGCCGCCGGCGGCTGATAAGGTTCACTGTTGCCGTTGCTGTCCAGGAAGCCGACGCGGCCACCGTAGGCCCGGCGCAGATTTTCCTCGGTGAAAACGACGCCCACCGGCCCGGCGGCAATACGCCGGACGTTGAGCAGCAGTACCCAATCGAAGTACTCGGCCACCGTCTGCAAATCGTGATGGACGACGACCACCGATTTGCCCGCGGCCCGCAACTCCTTCAGCAGCCCGACAATGGCCCGCTCCGTCGTGGCGTCTACGCCCTGGAATGGTTCATCCATGAAGTAGACCTGGGCGTCCTGGACGAGGGCGCGGGCCAGAAAGGTGCGCTGCTGCTGGCCGCCGGAGAGCTGGCTGATCTGGCGGTCGGCAAAGCGGGCCATGCCGACCTTCTCCAGCGCCTCCAGAGCGCGCTCGCGGTCTTCGCGGCCGGGGCGACGCAGCCAGCCGAGACGGCCGTAGCGCCCCATCATGACCACGTCGAGTACGCTGGTCGGGAAGTCCCAATCGACGCTACCGCGCTGCGGCACGTAGCCGACGAGGCGGCGCTGCTCGGCGTAGGGCGCGCCGTAGATGAGCGTCTGCCCGGCGACGGGCTTGATGAGGCCCAGCACAGCCTTGATGAGTGTCGTCTTGCCCGCGCCGTTGGGGCCGACGATGGCCAGCAAGACGCCCGGCGGAACCTGTAAGTCTACGTCCCACAGGACGGGCTTCTCCTGATAGGCGACCGTCAGGTCGGTGATTTCGATGGCGTGTGTTGTTGTCATAGTTGTTAGTTGTCAGTTGTTAGTTGTCAGACGAGTACTCTGAACTTGTCACTCGTCACTCGTCAACGCCCCGACGATGGTATCGATGTTATGCCGCACCATGCCGACGTAAGTTCCTTCCGGCGTGCCGGTGTCGCCCATGGCATCGGAGAAAAGCTGACCGCCGATGCCGACGTCGAAGCCACGGTTGCGCACGGCGGCCTGGACGGCCTCGACGTTGCGCACGGGCACGGATGACTCGATGAAGATCGCCGGGATGCGCCGGGCGGCGATAAAGTCGGACAGTTGTTGCACGTCGCCCGTCCCCGCCTCCGACGCCGTGCTGATGCCTTGCAGGCCGAGCACCTCGAAGTCGTAGGCGCGGCCGAAATAGTTGAAGGCGTCGTGGGCGGTGATGAGGACGCGCTGTTCGGCGGGCACGCGGGCGGCCTGTTCGGCCACGTAGGCGTCCAGTGCCGCCAGTTCGGCCAGATAGGCGGCGGCGTTGGCTTCGTAGTCGGCGGCGTGGGCCGGGTCGATGTGGCTCAGTGTGTCCCTGACCTGGGCTACGGCCTGGCTCCACAGCGCCACGTCGAACCAGATGTGCGGGTCAAACTCGTCGGCGTAGTCGGCTGAGGGCATCAGGCCGGCCGGGTCGATGCCGGCCGAGACGGCGACGACGCTCTGCCGCTCGGCCAGCTGCTCCAGCACGTCTTCCAGTTGCGCCTCCAGATAGAGTCCGTTGTAGAAGACGACGTCAGCCCCGCGCAGCTTGTCCACGTCGCTGATGCTGGCGACGTAGAGATGGGGGTCGGTGCCCGCGCCCATCAGGCTGGTCACGCGGACGTGGTCGCCGCCGATGATGCGCGCCGCATCGGCGATCTGGCCGATGGTGGTCACGACCTGCAGGCGACCGTCGGCGCTCTCGGCTTCGGCCGCGCCGCCACAGCCGGTCAGGAGTAAGACAACGATAACAAGCAGAAAGGGAATGATTTTGGTACTCATGATTCGTCGATGATGACAAGTAGATGGTTGGCGGCGTTGGCGGCAAGCTCGATGGTTTCGCCGGCCAGGCGCAGCCTCAGCGTGCCGTCCGGTTTCGTGCCCAGCAGCACCAGCGCCGTGCCGGGCCAAAGCCCCAGCGCCGCGAACAACCGCAGCAGGGCGGGGTCGTCGTCGCGCGCCTGGCAGACGACGGCGGCCGCGCCGGGCGGCAGGTCGCGCAGGGGGATGGCGGCCGCATGCTCCAGCGACAGGTCGGCGGCGGGGATGGGCTGACCGTGGGGGTCGCGCGTCGGGTGGCCCAGCGCCGCGGCGATGCGGCCGGCCACTTCGTCGCTAATGGCGTGCTCCAGGCGGTCGGCTTCCTCATGGACTTCGTCCCAGGCGTAGCCGAGTTTTTCGTGTAGGAATAGCTCTAACAGGCGATGACACCGGACGAGGGCCAGGGCGGCGCGTTCGCCGGCGGCCGTCAGGCGCGCGCCGTGGCTCTTGTGATAGGCCACCAGCGGCGGTTCCAATGCGGCTAGTTTCTGGAGCATGGCCGTGGCCGAAGCGGGGCGCACGTCCAGGCATGCCGCCATCTGAGAAGTTGTCACCGGCTCGCCGGGCAGGTTGCGTCGCCCCCGTTTATAGAGGGCGCGCAGGTAATCCTCGACCGCAGGGGTGAGAGTGCTACTCTTACCGGCCGCCAATTTAGCCATGTCTAAATTAGTCATGGCTAAATTATATGTAAGCCTTGTTGAAAGTCAAGGGGGGAGGAGGAAGGAATTAGGGATTAGGGATTTGGGAAGTCCTGTAGCCCCTGGCTCCTAATCCCTACTCCCTAATTCCTGGTCCGACCGTCGCGGAAGACAGCGATCTGGGCGGCGTGTTCGCGTTTGTGGCCGTAGACGGCGTAGGTGATGAAGTCCTGGGGGTCGTACTCCGAACCGTAGGCGCGCAGGAATCCCGTCTGGAGCCACGCCTCGGGCGGCAGGGCGGCGGCCAGGGTCATGGTCCGGGCATGGGCGGCGGCGTAGTCGGCCAGCGTTTCTTGGGGCGAAAGGGCCGCGCGGTCGGCCACCTGTTGGTCGTTGAACGCCTGGCCGTCGCGAAACCAGGCGCGCAAGGTAGGGCCATAGCCGTCGCGCGTGCCGCCGGCCATCTCCAGCGCTTCGATCAGGATGTGCTCGAACGAGGCCAGGTGGGCAACGATCTCGCGCACCGACCACCAGCCACAGACGCCGGGCGTGGCCCAGTCGTCCGCGGGCAGGTCGGCGACGGCCCGCGCAAGCGTCAGATTACCGTAATTGAGAACGTCAACAGGGTGCATGTTGCTTCGCCTCCGGGAAGTGGAGGAAAGCATAGCACAGAACGAACAGTAGTACGCTGATGACGCTAGCTTTCATGGAAAAAGCATCCACAGATTACACGGATTTCACAGAGCAACTCTAAAAATCTGTGAAAGCTGGGGATGCTTTCTTCTTAATGGGCCCGTTGCATGGCGTTGTAGGAGTCGGGGGCCAGCGCGGCGGTGACGCAGGTGATGCGGCCGTCCCGCACTTCGAAGGTCATTGACGTGTAGCGCAGCTCATCCACGCCCACGGCGCGCAGCCAGTCGTTGGCTTCGAAGGCGCGGAAGCTGACCTCGGCGTCGGCCTCGACCAGGTCACCGGCGCGCAGATGGTCGTGGACGGCCGCTTCCCACTCTTCGGTCTGACGGATCTCCTCCTTGCCGCAGCGCATGAGGCGACCGGGGATCTCAAAGCGCGCCTCCTCGTCGAAGAGGGCCATGACGCCTTCTACGTCGTGGGCGTTGTGTCGGACAAGATACAAGCGGGCTACTTCCTTTGGTTTCATACATCCCACCTCCACTCGCATGATATAACGGCATGACGCACTGTGTCAATAAGTCATTGGTCACGGTGCCGTGCCTCGCACTTTCTGGGGTGCGTGGCACGCAGACACTCAGGAACGGTGGCAGGCGACAGGAAGATTGCTACAATACCCGGCCATCGTAACACCTGTATGCGGAGAACGTGTAATGAAGCTTTCTGAATTTCTGGAAGATTATGGCGGCTGGCTGGCGTTCATCATCGCCACGGTGGCAACGCTGGGCAGCCTGTACTACAGCGAGATCGCCGGCTATTTGCCCTGCCGGCTTTGTTGGTATCAGCGCATTCTGATGTACCCATTGGTCGTCGTGACGCTCGTTGGGGCACTGAAGCGCGATGAGTATTTGCCGACCTACGTCCTGCCGCTGTCGCTCATCGGCATGCTCGTCTCCGGCTACCACTCGCTGATGGAAAAGGGCGTATTTCCGCCTTCGGCCACCTGCGCCGCCGACGTGCCCTGCAACATCACCTACGTCAACTATCTGGGCTTCATCACGATTGCCGTTATGGCTTTCACGGCCTTCACGCTCATCACGCTGGTCATGTTCGGCATGCGCTCGGCCTATCGGCGCGACGCGGCGGCCCAGTTGCCTATCCCGACCAGCGAGGGGTATTAATGGCGCGGGCGCGCAGCCGTCGAACGGCCGCCTGGCCGGCCCTCGTCGCCGTCCTGTTGGGCCTGTTGGCCGCGTGCGGCGGGGGCGGCGCGCAGACGACCGATCTGGGCGACCCAGCCACCCTGGGGCAGCGCACGTTTGCCCAGTGGTGCGCCCCCTGCCACGGCGTGGAGGGCGAAGGCAATATCAACGCCCTGGAAGCGCCGGCTCTGAACGCTGCCGGCGACAGCCACTTGCTGACCGACGCCGAGATACTGGACGGTATTATCAAGGGGGGCACGCAGGAGGGCAGCACGATGCAGCCGTTGGGCGAGTTCCTGACAGTGGAGCAGCAGATGGCGGCGCTGTACTACGTCCACACGCTGTGGAGCGACGAGCAGCGGGCCACCCACGAAGCGGCCGGCGGCCACACCCCGCCGACGCCCGCGCCCTGAAAAGGGGCCAGGTTCAAGGGGCCAGGGAAGAGCGCTCTTCCCTGGCCCCTTGAACCTGGACCCTTTCTTAGCGGAGGCGCGACATGGCGAAGGAGTCAACGAATTGGCCGTCGCGATAGGCGACGCGGGGCAGCGTGCCATCGATCCTGTCTCTTATACACATCTCCGAGCCCACGAGACCGTCCTAGACATCGTTTGCCGTCTTCTGCTTGAAAAAACAACACAACTA
>CALLZA010000784.1 GCA_937858165.1 uncultured Ardenticatenia bacterium | reverse complement strand
CGCTCACGTTGCGGTGGCGGCAGGGGGGTTGGGGTGGGATACGTCCATTGAACGGGCCGCGGAACTGATCGCCGAGGCGCAGCGCATGGTCGCCCTGACCGGCGCGGGCATCAGCACTCCTTCGGGCATCCCCGACTATCGCAGCCCCAAGTCCGGCCTGTGGGAGCAGGCTGTGGACATGGCCGAGATCGCCACCATCTACGCCTTTCGCCACCAGCCGCGGGCGTTCTATGAGTGGTTGCGCCCGTTGCTGGGCATCATCCGCACCGCCGCGCCCAACCCGGCCCACGTTGCCCTGGCCCAACTGGAAGCGGCCGGCCGGCTCCAGGCCATCATTACCCAGAACATCGACCTGCTCCACGAACGGGCCGGCTCGCGGGTCATCTATGAGTTGCACGGCCATCTGCGCGATCTCGTTTGCCCGGCCTGCCACGACCTGCTGCCCGCGGCCGACGCGCTGGATGCGTTTATGAACGACGACGTCATTCCGATCTGTCGCCGCTGCCACCACGTCATGAAGCCCAACGTCGTGCTGTTCGGTGAGCTGCTGCCGCGAACGGCTATGCGCGCGGCGCAGGCGGCGGCGCGTTCGGCCGATCTGATGCTGATAGCCGGCACGTCGCTGGAGGTGGCCCCGGCCGGCGACCTGCCCCAACTGGCCCAGGCCCACGGCGCGCGGCTCATCCTCATCAACCGTGGGCCGACGCGCCTGGACGCCGCGGCCGACGTGGTCATTCGTGGCGACGTGGCTGAGGTGCTGCCGCAACTGGCCGCGCCTTGGGCTTAAGGGTTACTGCGTAAGAAGGGTTAGGCTCGGCGCGTCAGAGAGGCAGGGCAGTTGCTGCCCGGTCGCGTCGCTGATGGGCGGCGCGGTTTGTTGTGGGAGTCTATTTGTTACGGGAAGAAAGTATGCAGAAGGAACGTGTCATCATCATCGGCTCCGGCCCGGCCGGCCTGTCGGCGGCTATCTACGTTGCCCGAGCCACATTGAACCCCCTCGTGCTGACCGGCACACAGATCGGTGGCCAGATTTCGCTGACCAGCGAGGTTGAGAACTACCCCGGCCTGTTTAACCCCGAGGCCACGCCCACCGGCCCGGAAATGGTCGAGATCATGCAGAAGCAGGCCGCCCACTTCGGCGCGCGCTACGCCTATGAGGACGTGACCGAGGTCGATCTGAAGCACGGCCCGCCCTTCACCATCAAGACCTACGCCAATACGTATCAGGCCGACGCGGTGATCGTCTCGGCCGGGGCCTCGCCGAAGCATCTCGGCGTGCCGGGCGAGACGGAGTTCGTCGGCCGTGGCGTCAGCTACTGCGGCACGTGCGACGGCTTCTTCTTCCGCGGTAAGGAAGTGGTGGTTGTCGGCGGCGGGGATAGCGCGCTGGAAGAGAGCCTCTTCCTGACCAAGTTCGCCACCAAGGTGACTATCGTCCACCGTCGCGACGAGTTGCGCGCTGGGCCGGCGCTGCAAAACCGCGCCTTTGCCAACGAGAAGATTCACTTCATCTGGGATAGCGCTGTCGAAGCCATCGAGGGCAACGGCACGGTCAACTGCGTCCGGTTGCACAACCTGAAGACCGGCGAGCGGAGCGAGATGGCCACTGACGGCGTCTTTGTCTTCATCGGCCACTACCCCAACAGCCAGTTCCTGGTGGGCCAACTGGCGATGGATGAGCATGGCTACGTCATCACCGACGAGTTCATGCGCACCAGCGCCACCGGCGTCTATGCCGCGGGGGAGATCCAGGACCCGCACTACCGGCAGATCGCTACATCGGTCGGCCAGGGCGTGGCCGCGGCGATGCAATTGGAGCGCTGGCTGAGCGCGCAGGAGTCGTAGGGCGATTCTCCAGAATCGCGCAAACCGTAGCGTGATTCTCCAGAATCGCGCGATTCTGGAGAATCGCCCTACGAGCGGCTACGACCCGCCCACGACGCGCTGATGCAGGGCCACCAGGTCGTCGTAGCTGGTCACGCGAGCCACGTCGCGCAGGAAGTCGCGCAAAGACGGGCTGGCGGCGCGTAGTTCGCGCAGCATTGGCCCGATAGGGTCGGCCCCGGCAGCCCCGCCCGGCTCGGCGGCATAGCCGCCATAGAAGGCGAAGTACGCCTGGTTCAGCTTGCGGATGGCGTAGCCGTGGTTGACGAACACCTGCCGCCGCGCCTCCATGTATGCCTCGGCCGCCCCTATCTCCCCTTCGCCTAACAGACGATCGACCTCAATGCGCGTCTTGCCCATCTCGGCGGCGAAGTCGAACAGCGGCGCGGCCTGTTGGGGCGTCTCGGCCGGCGCGGCCTGTGCTACCGGCTCCTGCGGATCGGCGTAGTAGCTGGCGATCACTTTGGGCCCGATCTCCCTGTCCGCCAGTGAGGCGACGGTCTCGTTGATGATACGCATCTCCGGACTGGCCAGATAGCGCACGCCCAGCGGCCGGAACGATAGCCAGTGGTGCATCCACTCGTGGGCCGTCACCTCGGCCAGCCAGTCGATGCTACTCGTCTCGCCGATCATCGCCGGGTAGGTTCCCAGCCCGCCGATGGGCACGACCAGCGCTGACTGATCGAGCTGGTCGAAGACCGCCTGCTCCAGCGTCTCCTTGTCGGCCGTCGATAGGCCGGGGATGAGCGAGGCGTAGTTGATCTGCTCGATGCGGTCGCGCGGCGAGACGATGAGCAGGTAGGGGGTGGGGGTCATGGACATGAAGACCGGCGGCCAGATCTGCCCGGCGATGGTGAGCCCCTCCTCGCGCAGCAGTGCCGCTACCTGGGTCTGGACAATCGCCTCGGCCGTTGGCTGGCGCGCGGCCAGATCGGCCCGCAGCGCGTCGACCTCGGTCTGGGCCTGGGCCGTGGCCGCCGCCGGGTCGGCGACGGTCGGATCGGCGTAGACCCACTCGATCTGCGCCTCCAGCGCCAGCGTCCGGCCGAGTTGGTCGAGGTAGTCGCGCACCAGCGTTTCCGCCGCCTCGGCCGACAGATCGCCGGCGCGGCCATCTAGAACGCCCTCGGCCTTGTCGCCCAGGGCCTCCATCGTCCAGGCCACGTAGTCGAAGCGGCGTTCGGGGCTGACGAGCAGACCCAGACGGTAAGCAGGATCGCCGAATGCCGGCCACTCCGGAGCGAGGAGGGCCAGGGCCAGGAGGAGCAACAGGGCGAGTCGGATGCCTAGCCGGGCGCGGTGCAACATAGGCGGATCATAGGCCCACCACGCCCGCCGCGCCACTGGCCGCCGCCGTGCCTAAGCGGCGTCTCATCAGGGCTGCACAGGAGTTGCCCGCAGATGACCGCCGATTTCACGGCTAGACGCTGAGCAGAAAACCGGAATCCGGCTGCGTGAATCGGCGTCATCTGCGGGCTATTCTGCTGCCTTTTGCTGCCGGAGGGATACAATAGGTGTGTCTGTCCGCCGCTGCTGCCCGTGGCGGTCGAACGTGAATTCGCCGCCATCCCGGGCGGCGACAACCGGAGCGCAAACCCCGTGCGACGACGACTCAACCGGCGACAAGCCACCAAACCCGACGATGCCCCGCCCATCACCCGCGGCGGCGTGGCGACCTTTGCTCGCCTGCTGCGCTACATTCGCCCCTACTGGCGCTGGATGGCCGTGGCCGTCTTTGCCCTGGTGGTCAGTTCGCTGCTGGGGCTTGTGCTGCCGCTGGTGGTGCGCAATCTGGTCGATTTCGTTTTCGTCAACAAGGACTTCGCCGACCTGAACCGGGTAACGGTGGCCCTGGTGGTCGTTTTCGTCTTCCAGTCGCTCTTCACCTTCATCCAGCAGATGGCCCTGGCCTACGTCGGCGAGCACGCCGTGGCCGACATTCGCATCGACTTCTACACTCACCTGCAAGAGTTGCCGCTCAGCTTCTACGCCGAGCGGCGGACGGGCGAACTGGTGTCGCGCCTGACCAACGACGTGGCCCTGTTGCAGCAGTCGATCACTTGGAACTTGGTTATCCTGCTGCGGCAAGTGATCACCATCGTCGGCGCGGCGGCGCTGCTGTTCTGGCTCGACTGGCGGCTGACGCTGCTTATCCTACTCGTTGTGCCGGTCATTACCCTGACGATGGTCTATCTGGGCGGGCGCATCCGCGCGGCGTCGGTCGGCGTCCAGGATGCGCTGGCTGAGGTGTCGAATGTGACCGAGGAGACGACGCGCGGCGTGCGCATCGTCAAGTCGTTCGCCCGCGAGACGTATGAGGTGGGGCGCTTCAGCGGCGCGGTGATGAAGCTCTACGATGCGGCCATGCATCGGGCGCGCACCAACGCCATGCTCGCTCCCACCATCGGCCTGATCGCCTCCGTCACCATCACCGGCATCCTCTACTACGGCGGCTCGCAGGTCATCCTCGGCCGTCTGACCCCCGGCGACCTCATCGCCTACCTGATCTACACTGTCCTCATCGCCTCGCCCGTGGCCATCATGGCCGACCTCTATGGCCAGTTCCAGGCGGCCATCGGCGCGTCACAGCGCATGCTCGACCTGCTGGACACGCCGCCGGAGTTGACCGACGCGCCCAACGCTACGCCGCTGCCCTCCGTGGTTGGCGACGTGGTCTTCGACCGCGTCTCGTTCCACTACACGGCGGCCATCGACGTGATCAACGGCGTCTCGTTTACGGCGCGCGCTGGGCAGCTCATTGCCCTGGTCGGGCCGAGCGGCGCGGGCAAGAGCACGCTGGTCAATCTCATCCCGCGCTTCTACGACGTGGTGGCCGGCTGCGTGAGCATCGACGGCCGCGACGTGCGCGACGTGACCCTGCGCAGCCTGCGCGAGCAGATCGGCATCGTGCCCCAGGAGACGCTGCTCTTCTCCGGCACGGTCTACGACAACATCCGCTACGGGCGACTGGAAGCGACGCGGGAAGCGATCGAGGCGGCGGCGATGGCGGCCAATGCCCATCGCTTCATCGTCGATGACCTGGCCGAGGGGTATGAGACAACGGTGGGCGAGCACGGCGTGAAGCTGAGCGGCGGCCAGCGACAGCGCATCGCCATCGCCCGGGCCATTCTGAAGGACCCGCGCATCCTCATCCTGGACGAGGCCACGTCATCGCTCGACAGCGCCAGCGAGAGCCTGGTGCAAGAGGCGCTGGAGCGGCTGATGGTCGGCCGCACCTCGTTCGTCATCGCCCACCGGTTGAGCACGGTGCTGAACGCCGACTGGATTCTGGTGATGAGCCGGGGGACGATTGTGGAGCAGGGCACACACGTGGCGCTGCTGAGGAACCCCGACGGGCTATACGCGCAACTCTATCGGATGCAGTTCGCCGGCACAATCAGTTCGCAAGGCCGTTCGTAGTAAGATGCTTCAGCGCGGCTCCGGGGGGAAATAAAACAGCCGCCCAGGATGGACGGCTGTCGTCGTGCGTGTCAATCGGCCGCGGTGCGCGGCCGGCGGTCGAAGGGCGAATTACTAATGCGACGTGCGCGCAGTGTTATTGGCGGGAGCTTCGTAGGCGTCGGTGTAGAACGTCTCGACGTAGTTTTCGCGGCGATTCGCCCGTGAGGAGAGAATGCCGGCGGCCAGAACAAAGATCGAGCTGAATACCGATGCACCCAGGAAAAGAAGGAACCAAGTCATCGCATTTACCTCTACAATCGGTCTAGGGCTTAAATAGCCATTCGAGCGTAAGAAAAGTTGTAAGTGTGATGTGTTATGCTTTCTTACCTACGATGCCAGCATTATAACGGTTAATCGGTACCGTGTCTACCCCTTGTCGCCTAAAAAGCGGTAACAAAGCGATAACAATCAACTCCCGCTCATATTAGAGTAAAAACAACCACAGATTGCGCAGATTCCACAGGTTCTGTTGGAAAAATCTGTGGAATCCGCGTAATCTGTGGTTTCATCTCCGCTCTTTATCGCCCAACCCACTGCGGCGGACGCTTATTGATGAACGCGTCCATGCCCTCTTTCTGGTCGTCGGTGCTAAACAATAGGTAAAACAGCCGGCGCTCGTGGTCCAGCCCGGCGCGCAGCGGCATCTCGAACGTGGCGTTGATCGCCTCCTTGGCCAGCCGCAGGGCTACGGGCGCGCGGGCGGCGATCTCATTGGCCAGCCGCACCGCTTCCTCCAGGTAGAGCTCCACCGGGTAGACGCGGTTGACCAGGCCATAGCGCTGCGCTTCGTCGGCCGACAGGTAGCGCCCATTGAGCACCATCTCCATCGCCAGCGCCTTGCCCACGGCCAGCGTCATGCGCTGCGTGCCGCCCGCGCCGGGAATGACGCCCAGGTTGATCTCCGGCTGGCCGAACTGGGCCGTCTCGCTGGCCACGATCATGTCGCAGGCCATCGCCAGCTCGCAGCCGCCGCCCAAAGCGAAGCCCGACACGGCGGCAATGACCGGCTTGCCGATACGCTGCAGCCGATCCCACAGGTCGATGAAGGAGCCGGTCATCATTCGCGCCGGTGTGGCGCCGGCCATCTCCTTGATGTCAGCCCCGGCGGCAAAGGCGCGGGCGCTGCCGGTGACGACCATGCAGCCGATGGCCGGATCGGCGTCGAACGCTTCCAGCGCGGTCATCAGCTCGGTCATCAACTCGCGGTTGAGGGCATTGAGCGCCTTTGGCCGGTTCAACTGGGCCACGCCGACGCGCTCATCGACCCTGGTTATGATGTTGTCGTACATGGATTCTCCTTGTAACGCGAGTTGCTCTACCCTCGCCCCTGCTGAATGTAGGGCGGGTTGCTCTACCCGTCTCTTGGTTCGTGGCGGCTGAAGACGCGGGTAAAGCAGTCCGCCCTACAATATCAGACCCGGTAGTCGCCCTCACGCCGCGGCCAGAGGCGCCAGATGATGAGCATGAACAGCACGCTAACGGCCAGGTAGACGATCTGAATGCGCGTCCCAATCAGGTCGTCAGGCGGCTGGAAGACGAACCAGGCCGTGAACGTCTGGAGCGCCTGGACGAGGATGGGGCCGAGGATGCTGCCCGTGCGCAGCCGGATCATGCCATAAAGCACGCCCCACAGCAGGAAGTAGAACAGCGCCGGCACGCCGGGCACAAACGACTCACCGAACAGCAGATAGCCTAGCGCGCCGAAGAGGATGCCGCTGGCGACGGCCGCTGTCAGGCCGCCACGCCAGTCGGCCAGGGCGCGAAAGACCAGCCCAAAGGCCCACACCTGCATCGCGAACGCCTCGAACAGCAGCAGGTAGGCGAACGCCCGTCCCGACCCGGCCGAGCGGATGGCGACCACCTCGACCAGCAGGGCGATGTTGACCACCGCCTGGCCGTCGGGGTTGAACGTCGTCTGCGGCAGGCCGGGCAGGAAGCGGCCGATGAGCACCGCCACCCAGCCCAGCACGGCGAAGCCGATGCCGGCGAAGAGCGGTCGACCGCCGCGTAGCCCCAACCCGCGCAACCCGTAGAGCCGCAGCCCCATGAACCAGGCGACCAAACCCAGCGCAGCGAAGAGGGGCGCGGCGCTGGCCCCGCCCACTTGGCCACCGCGCACGAACAGCGCGCCGGTGACGATGCCCACCAGTAGCGCCGCGGCCGGCGGCAACAGCATGGCCGCCAGGGCGCGGTTGCGGGCCACGGCCGGCGCGACCGGCTCCCGTGGGGGCAGGGCGTTCGACGACGCCCGCCCGAGTGTCTTCTGTGGCATGGCTCGGATTGTAGCACCATCCCCGGCTTGGGCTAAACTTACACTTCTATGAGCCAACCGCCGGACAACACGCCCGCCGCTGAGCCTGCACCAGCCGCCCGGCCCGGCCCGGCTGTCCCGCCCGGACACGCGGACTGGGCGTGGGACGCGCGCCGCGCCCTCCAGCCTGTCTCTTATACACATCTGACGCTGCCGACGAGCGATCTAGGGTAGATCTCGGTGGTCGCCGTATCATTAAAAAAAAAAAACAATGACACACACAGACGCAGCAAGTCAGACACTTTAACAGAAATAAGAGAAGACAAGACA
>CALLZA010000783.1 GCA_937858165.1 uncultured Ardenticatenia bacterium | reverse complement strand
CCGCTTCGTCCGTCGTACTGTTACTCTTTTAGTGTCTGCGTCTCCGTCGGTTGGGTTCGACTGTGTGCTCCTTGATCACGTTGCGTCTAACGAGAGCTAGGTCAACACTCCAGATGAGAGTTAGTTTTTTTTTTAATGATCCGGCGACCACCGAGATCTACACTAGATCGCTCGTCGGCAGCGTCAGATGTGTATAAGAGACAGACGGTCGACGGCCCGGCGCACCGCATTCAATTCGCGGATGGTGCAGCCGCTTCTGAGGAACACCTCGACCAGCTTGCGCCAATCCTCCAACGACAACAGCGGTTGAGTCAGCAGGGCCGACGCGCCGCCGGAGATGAGGCATAGGACAGAATCCTCCGGTCGGGTGTCGGCCAGCAGCTCTACAACTGCCTTGGTGCCGGCTATGCCGTCGGTGTCCGGCAGAGGGTGACCGCCACGATGCAGCGTCAGGGGCCAGCGGTCGGCCCCGGCCGGCCACTCCAGCCCGCCCGCCTTGGCGATGACCGCTCCGCCGGTCACGACCGGCCCCCCGGCCACGTCCGCGCCGAGCACGGCCAGGGCGCCAGTGGTCATGGGGATGGCCGCCTTGCCGGCAGCGATGAGGTAGACGCGGCCACGATCGAGGTCGATCGCCTCGGCTTCGGCGCCGCGGCCGACCCACAGTGTGCGCCCTTCGCGCCGCAGATAGCGACCGACAGCCGCCTCGGGATCGGCGGCGGCTACGGTGGCACTTACCAGTTCATCCACGTGGCGGCGATAGTCGGCAAAGTGCGGGGAGATGACAGACGCGGGCATCATGATGGCTAAGGGAAGTATAGCAGGGTTGGGACGAGTGGCGAGTAGCCGGGGCTATGGCAAAGTCAGTAAGACCTCGCGCAAGGACGGCGAGGGAACGCCAAGAGATACACTCCTGGCGTTCCCTTGCGTGCGATCTTCTTTAGTCCCTGGATGAGCAGCAATCAGGCCGGCAGAGGCAGTTCCAGGTGGGCGTAGTCGTTGAGCCGATCCAGACGGGCGTGGCCATCCTCGACGATAACGTGGCTGATGGCCGTGTTGCGCCCGCCAACGAGCAGGCCAAAGCCGCTGGGGCCGAGGCCCAATAGATGCACCAGCGCGGTGAGGATCATACCACCGTGGCTGACGACAGCCACCGACTGGTCGGGGTGGCGCTCCAGTAGCCCGGCGCAGGCCTCGGTGGCTCGCTGCATAACCTCCGCCAACGTCTCCCCACCCGGCGCTTCCAGCGGGCCGCGCAGCCGCGAGGCCCATGCCTCTGGGTAGCGCGCGGCGATCTCCTCGGTGGTCAGCCCCTCCCACTCGCCGACGCGGCGTTCGCGCCAGATGGGGTCGAGCGTCAGCGTCAGACCTGTCGCTTCGGCCACCAGGCTGGCGGTTGCGCTGGCCCGCTGGAGGTCGCTGGCGTAGAGATGGTCGATGGGCGGGCCGGAGCGCAATCGCTCGGCCAGTCGGCGCGCCTGGGCCACGCCCGACTCGCCCAGCGGCGGGTCGGCCTGCCCCTGCCAGCGGCCGACATCGTTCCAAACACTGCGGGCGTGGCGGATGAAGTAGAGGTGGGTCGTCATAGGCAGTAAGTAGTATTCAGTATCCAGCGATCAGTAGTTCCGTGGGGCCGGGTTCGTAGCAGAGCGCTTTAGCGCGTACTTCAGCCCTGGTCTGTCGTCTGTCGCCCGCGGTCAGTGGTCGCCATTTCTTCCCTGGAACCTGGCCCTTCTTCAGGCGCGCAGATCGTCGCTCAGCCCTGCCAGGGCCGCACCGTCGATGAGGGTTATAGGCTTGTCGGCGGCCCACTGGCGGGCGGCGTCGGAGATTTCGGCCGTCGTGACCAGAAAGCCGTGATAGGCTCGTTCGTGAACCATCGTGCCGAACAGTTCGCGGACGACGTCGGGGCCGACCTGATGGCGGTAGCGCTTGCACTGGACGATGGCCCGGCGGCCGTCGGCCCGCGTCAAGGCCAGATCGACACCCAGATCGCCGGCCCGGCCGCGCACCTCGACCGCATAGCCGCGCCGCTCGAACAGCTCGGCTACGAAGTGCTCAAACGCCCGCGGGCTGAGGGCGTATAGCTCGGCCACCGACATGCGCGGCCCCGACGCCGACAGGGCCGCAGCCCGACGCTGCCAGAAGATAAGCCCCCACAGCAGCGACAGCGTCAGCAGCCCCGCGCCGGTGAAGAGACCCATCATCTCCAATAACCAGGCCGGCCACGCTTCGGCGGCGGCAGCGGCGATGCCGTAACGCCATACTCCCCAGAGGACAAAGAAGGCGGTGGCGGCCGAGACGATCCAGGTCAGGCGTTGCAGGTGATCGCGACTGATGGCGTCCTCGTGCAAGACAGATGGTTGTCGCCGGTTGGCGGCTTGAAGTCGAATCAACATCGGGCGGTCCGTCGGCGCGGCTTGGGCACCGACGGGTATTGTAGTATAGTACGCGCCAATGGTCACGAAGCGACAGTTGGGCCTGCTGTTCATCGTGTTGGGCGTCGGCACGGCCGTGGCGATGTTCGTCGTGGACTTGCTGGGCGCGGGCCAGTTCCAGGGCATTGGCCCGGCGCAGCGGCGGGCGCTGCTGGCGGCTGGGGCGGCGGTCTTGCTCGGCCTGTCGCTGTTGCCCCTTGGCAACCGGCCAGCCTGAGAAAATTTGAAATTCAGAGCGTGACAAACGGTTCGCGCCACTTACTACCCCTACTGACCACTTCCCTCAACCCTTGGACACCGACCTGATCACCGCTCCCCAGACCCAGACGCAAGCCCATTCAGTCGCCGGCTTGGTGCCGAAGCTGCTGATCGGCCTGGCGCTGGCCGCGTTCGTCGGCTATCTGGTTGTCTACGTCATCTATGCCGTGCAGCTCTTTCGCTTTCCGTTCGACTATGACCAGGGCGAAGGGTTCGAGCTGATGGACACCATCCTCTTCAGCCGCGGCGAGTGGCCCTATCGCGACAACGACGCCTACCCGTTCTACTCCTCCAACTACCCGCCGCTGTTCCACGTTGTCGTCGTGCCGCTCGTCTGGCTGTTCGGGCCGCAGTACTGGACGGGGCGGCTGGTCAGCTTTCTGGGCACGGTGGTCACGGCCGGAGCCATTGCCTACGCCGTCGGCCGCGGCCGCCCGCGCGAGCCGGGACGCGAAACAACCGCCGGGCGTGGCCGATGGTGGCTGGCGGCGCTGTCGGGGTTGGCCTTCTTGGCGTCGAACTACGTCTACCCTGTCTCTTATACACATCTCCGAGCCCACGAGACCGTACTAGATCTCGTATGCCGTCTTCTGCTTGAAAAAAAAAAAACGAAACACACACGAAGTCACTGGTCTGTTCCTCTTATAAACACTACTGACACACAACTATAACGACTAAGAGAATCAGCGAAAGCACA
>CALLZA010000782.1 GCA_937858165.1 uncultured Ardenticatenia bacterium | reverse complement strand
TCTCTGCTGACGATAGGAGTCATGTAGATTTGAGTGACGTTGTTGTGCTTGTCGATTATGGTTGTTACATTCGTAGTGAGTTGTTCATAGTTTTGTTTTTTGTTTTTTTGTGTGTATTTTTTTTTTTCAAGCAGAAGACGGCATACGAGATCTAGTACGGTCTCGTGGGCTCGGAGATGTGTATAAGAGACAGGCTGGAGCCTGACCGCGCCTGGCGGCCCCGTGATCAGCACCGGCCGTGGCAGACCAATGACGCCGATCCCGATGAGGTCGAAGATATCCTCGATGACGTGGACTAAGGGCCGTAAAGGTCGAGCACCGGAGCGTAGACGGCGTTGCAGCCGTCGGGGCGCGAGCAGCCTTCCAGTGGCAACTCGGGCACAGCGTCAAACTCGTACGCCCCTTCGTGGGCGCGACAAACGGGGCAGGCATCCGGCGCGACGAGAATGCGCACCCGTGTCGCCAGGCCGTTGCGGATTCTTTCCAGTGCCGCTCGCTGCTCTTCGCGGCGTCGGGCGTCAGTGTTTTCGTATGTGATGGCCACAGCTCACTCCTGTCGGCCCGGTCAGTTGGCGGAACCGAACCATGCGCATTATACGGCCGCCGCCCACGCCCGGCAAACCAGACGGAAGAGCTCACGCAACGAGCGCCAAGGCCCCAAGGAGCGCTCTTTGCGTGAGCTCTTATTCCCATATCAAAGCGAAAGTAGCCACAGCAAGGAGTGTTGCTAGAATAGTGAAGCCATGATCCATACGCCCATCACCGCCGACCTACCCATCGCTGAAGCGGCGCGCCTGATGATGGCCGAGCAGTTGGCTATTGTCTACGAAAATCTGCCGGCGTTGCAGCAAAACGCCGACGTATTGGCCGTCCACGAAACGCGTAAGGCCATCCGCCGCACGTTCACGCTCTTCAAGCTCTTCGCGCCGACGTTTGCGCCCGCGGCGCTGGAGCCGCACCGCCGCACACTACGCCGGCTGATGCGCCGCCTCGCCCCCTGCCGCGACCTGGCCGTCTTCCGCCAGAAGCTGGCCGCCTACAACGAGACGGCCGAGCTACCGTTGTTGGGGCTGGCCCAACACGTCGAAGACCGCCAGGCCAAAGCCGACAAGCGGCTGCGGCGCTACCTGGAGCGACCGAAAGTTCACCGGCGGCTGCAACGTTACCGCCGCTTCACCAAAATGGACTGGAAAGAGCTGGCGGCGGGCAACAGCACGGCCGCGCCGCTGCTGGTGCGCCACGCCCTGCCGACGCTCGTCTTCCAGCGCCTCGGCGCGGTGCGGGCCTTCGGCGACGTTCTGCCCACCGCCACGGCCGCCCAATTCCACCAGTTGCGCATCCAGTTCAAGGAGTTGCGCTACACCTTGAGCTTTTTCGAGGATTTGCTGGGCGAGACGAGCGGTCCGATTATCGAGATGACGCGCCTGGTGCAAGATCATCTTGGCTTGCTCAACGACGCCAGCGTCGCCACGGCGCAGTTGATCGCGCTGGATTGCTGTCCGGAGGAGGTGGCGATCTACGGCGACTACCAGCAAGCCGATTTGGCCCGCCTAACGCAAGCGTTCCACCCGCTCTACGCCGCTTTCGACCGGCTCGACATTCGTCAGGTGCTGGCCCTGACCGTGGCCTCCTTGTAGGGCGGGCTGCTTTCCCGCCCCTCTTATCACGGAGTAGAACATGGGCTTCCTGAAAAAACTTCTCGGCGGCTCTGACCGCTCGCATTCGAAGTCATCCCCGTCGGCGTCAAACGCCGACCCGCAAGGCGTCTACTTCTACGTCCAATGCGACCGCTGTGGTGCGCCCGTCCGGCTGCGGGCCGACAAGCAGCATGACCTGATCAACGAGGGCAACGGCTACACCTGGCACAAGACCATCGTCGACAATCGCTGCTTCCGGCCGATGCCCACTGTCGTCACGCTCAATACCGCGTATGAGATGGTAGCCCACGAGATCACCGGCGGGCACTACATCACGCGCGAAGCGTACGAGGCGCTGCTGGACGAGCAGCGGCGGGCCAGAGAAGCGGGGGCCAATCCATCTGAGGGAGACGACGCGGTAACCAACTGATGGCTGAACAGTGGACCGCGCCCGCCCAGGCCAACAACGCCGGCCGAGGCCCTACTCCCGCTTCTCCCGCCGCCGTTCCAAATAGATCAGCGTCGCCGACAAAATGCCCGCCCCGCTGATGATGCTCCACGCCAACTGCCCGACGCGCTTCTCCAGTCGCTCCTGCTGCCGCACGGCGTCGCGGTCGCTCTTGAGTTGCACCCGTAGCCGCCCCTTCTCTGCCTCTTCCAGCAGCCGTTGAATGCGCGCGGGCGTGTCCAGAAACGGCCGCAGCAACTCCACAACGCCGGCCAGCCGCATGTCGCGGAACTGCTGGAAGCTCTGCCCACGCAGCAACTGCTGCCCGTAGCGCTCGATCTGCCGCCACGGGTTGATGTGCGGGTCGAGCGTTGAGACCAGCCCGGAGATCATCCCCAGTGCGCGGCCGAGGTAGATGAAGTCCTGGGGAATCTGGAACGGAAAGTCGAACAGCAAGTCGCGGAACTCGCGGCCGATGGCCTCGATTTCGCGCGGGTCGGGCTGGGTCAGGTCGAGCAGGTTGCGGCCATAGATCTGGTCTAGGATCGCCTCGTGGGCCTCGTTGATACGCTCCACGTCGGCCCCCGGCAGAAAGAAGCCCAGGTCGCGGTAGGCTTCCACCAGTTGGCGCGAGTCGCGCTGGGTGACGCCGATGAGCACCTTGCGCAAATTCTCGCCCATCGCCTTGGGCAGGCGCACGGCCATGCCGAAGTCGACGAAGACGAGCTGGAAGTCGGGCGGGGCGTCAGAGGCAGTCTCGGCCGTGGGGCGCGGTCGGACGAACAGGTTGCCGGGGTGGGGGTCGGCGTGGAAGAACTCAGCCACGAAGATCTGCTTGAAGTACGCTTCCAGCAGCAACTCGGCCACGTCCTTCGTGTCGATGCCCGCCGCGGCCAGCGCCGCCGTGTCGCCTATCTTTAGCGCCTCGACATCCTCCAGGACGACGACGCGGGCGGTGGAGTGCTCGCGGTAGACGCGGGGAATCTGGATGCGGGGGTTGTCGGCGTGGATTTCAGCGAACTGCTCGGCGTTGTCGGCCTCGGCGCGGTAGTCCAGCTCCTGCCACAGCGTGCGGGCGAACTCCTCCAGTAGTGCCGGCACGTTGGCCCGCTTGCGGATGGGCTTGTAGCGCATCGTCCAGCGGGCAACGACGCGCAGCGCCGCCAGGTCGGTGCGCACCAGGTCTTCGATGCCCGGCCGCTGCACCTTGACCACCACCCGCACCACCTCGGCCGCGCCCGCCGGCCGCAGCCGCGCCCGGTAGACCTGGCCCACCGACGCCCCGGCCCGCGGCTCCCGACCGCGGCT
>CALLZA010000781.1 GCA_937858165.1 uncultured Ardenticatenia bacterium | reverse complement strand
CGTGGGGTTTACGGCTTCGTGGGCGGGGGTAAGGACGAACAGCGCCGCGGCGTCGGGGGGTTGGTAATCACGGATGGCGTAATTGCCGAACAAGATCCTCAGAAGCTATTAGCAACAGATTGCACCGATTTGAAAGATACAAGAGGCATTATCCACAGATTTGACAGATTAGGCAGATTCCCTGAAGAGAGATTGTTCTTCTTCGAAAATCTGCTTAATCTGTGGTTGCTCCCCGTTTGACCGCCCGCCGCTCCGGTGCTAAAATCCTCTCCGTTGCCCTCATCGTCTAGGGGACCAGGACGTAGCCCTTTCAAGGCTAAGACCGGGGTTCGAATCCCCGTGAGGGCACTAGAAAGCCAACCGCGAGCGGTTGGCTTTTTTCTTACCTTCTCGTTGTTGGCGCAAGGTATAATAGATAGTTGACTTGTATATACCTATTTTGACTTGTAAAATGTGATTGGAGGTGAGCGCGTGAGAACAACTGTCACCAAAAGAGGTCAGACCGTCGTCCCGGCAGCCATTCGCGAGCGTCATGGCATTGAAAGCGGGGCCTACCTGGAATGGATCGACGATGGGGAAGTGATTAAGGTTATCCTTCTACCCGCCGACCCTATCAAGGCTCTGCGCGGGTCTGCCAAAGGGGAACGCTTGACGGAGCGTCTCATCGAGTCACGGCAAGAGGATAGGCAACGTGAGACAAACGTCATACCTGCTTGATACGTCCGCCATCCTCACCCTGCTGGAGGACGAAGAGGGTGCCGCGCGGGTGGAAGAATTGCTGCGTCAGGAGTCAATTCTGCTGCCATTCCTCGTCTTGCTGGAAACGTATTACATCACCCTCCAGGAACAGACTGAGGACGTGGCCGACAGACGCTACGCGCTTCTGAAACAGTTGCCGGCAACAATTCTCTGGGACGTTGACGAACCGACCTTGCTGACGGCCGGCCGCCTGAAGGCAGACCATCGTCTCTCCCTGGCCGACTCGCTCATTGCTGCCTTTGCGCTCCGTCATCGGGCGGTACTGGTCCACAAAGACCCGGAGTACGCTGTCCTGTCGGCAGCGGTTCAGTTAGAAACCCTTCCATACAAGCGATAACGACGCTCGGAGGAGACAATGAATTTCCACTGGGGCTTGATCATCTGGGGCCAGTTCGGCGCGGCCTTCGATTTGCTCGACGACGTGGTTCGCGCCTGCCCCGACGAACGGTGGCAGGACGTGATTTGGGATGATCCCGATGGGCAGGCGTATGGCGAATTCTGGTTTATCGTCTATCACACCCTGGCCTGGACAGACCGCTACCTATCCGGGATCGGGAAAGGGTTCGTTCCGCCGGCGCCGTTCATCGCCGGCGCGCTGCCGGACGAGCCATATACAAAGGATGATCTTCGAGCCTATCTCCAACAGTGCCGCTGGAAGTGCCGGGCGACGCTGGAGGCGCTGGACGACGAAAAGGCCGCCCAACCCTACGTGTTTCCCTGGGGTGGCGAGATGCCCTTCGCCGAGTTGATGCTCTACACCATGCGCCACGCGCAGGAACATGCCGCCCAGTTGAGCTTGCACCTGGGCCAGAAGACCGGGTCGGCCCCGGATTGGGTGTCCAGAGCCAGAACCAATGGGGCTTAGAGGCACATGACACTGACCATCGACATCGACACCGCCCGGCGCTTCATCCTCGGTAAGCAGGGCTTATGGCCGGGCCGGCGCTGGCGGGGCAACGAGGGCACGGCCGCGGCCATGCGCCAGATGGAGTACCTGCAACTCGACCCGCTGCAAATCATCGCCCGCAGCCAGGACATTCAACTCCATAGTCGCGTCCTCGACTATTCGCCCGGCGGTTGGGAGGAAGCTACTTACGGCCAGCGCCGGTTCTTCGACTGGGGCGGCTGGCTGGCCGTGCGGCCGATGGACGAACTGCCCCACTGGCGCGTGGTCATGCGCCGCGAGCGCGACAACATCTCGGGCGACTCGCGAATTAGTGCGATGGGCCGCGAGCACGCCGAGGCCATCGTCGAGATGCGGGCCATCTTGCGCGAGCGCGGTACGGTCAGCAATCGCGACTTCCAGATGGCCACGCGCACCCGCACGCAGAGTTATCGCGGCCGCAAGGACAGCGCCCTGGCCCTCTACTACCTGTGGCGCACGGGTGAGGTAATGACCCACCACCGCGAGAAGTTCGAGCGCGTCTACGCCCTCACGGAAACTGTCGCTCCGGCGCATCTTATTCGTGAAAGCGACGAGGAGGAGGCCGACCGTTTCCTGATCAAAAAGGAGATCGGCTTCTCCGGCCTGACGCGGATCAAGCGGACGAGCGAGACGTGGCAGCGCGGCGAGCCGGACCGCGCCGCCAAGAAACTACTGGAGGGGATGCTGGCCGACGGGGACATTATCGAGGTACGGGTTGAAGGCTGGAAAGCGCTGCACCATGCCCTGGGCCGCGACGCCGAAGTACTGGCCGACCTGAGCGCCGGGCGCGTCCCGGCGGCGTGGGCGCCGTTGGCAACGACCACAATGGAAGAGGTTGTCTTCCTCGCGCCGCTCGATCCCGTCAGCGCCCGCGGCCGGGCCAAAGTTCTATTCGGCTTCGATTACGTGTGGGAAGTCTACAAGCCGGCCGACAAGCGCAAGTACGGCTACTACACCCTGCCCATCCTGTGGGGCGAGCGGCTCGTCGGCCGCTTCGACAGCAAACTTGACCGGACGACCAACACACTCGTCATCCTCGGCCTGTGGCTGGAAGATGAAGCGTTGGGCCAGGATGAAGCGTTCGCCGCGGCGTTGGCGCGTGGGTTTGAGCGGTTCGTGGCCTTGCTTGGCGCGGGTGCGCTGGACGCGCAAGCGATTCGGCAGCCGTTACTAGTCGCGTCGTTGGCCAGGCGTGAGCGAGTGACAGGCACGCCCCGCCCTGGGGTCTTTAAAGCTTGACTCAAAAAACGCTCTCATATACATTATCCTTATACATCATACGAGGTGATAGTGATGATGGAGCGAACGCAAATCTACCTGACGCGCGAAGAGCGCGAGGGGCTGAGAACGTTAGCCGAACTGCGCAGTCAGACTCAAAGCGAGCTAATCCGCATGGCTGTTGATCGCTTGCTTAACGAGGAGTTGCCACCGGCAAGCAAGTCAGAACTCCTGGAGCAATCTTTTGGCATCTGGGCCGATCGTGATGATCTGGATGAATTCTTTGCCGAGCTTCGCCAGGAATGGGATGAGCGAATTGAGTCAAGGCAGTGAATCAATACATTCTCGATTCAGATATTCTTATCGAACACCTGCGCGGTCGTGAACAAGCAAAAACCTTCCTCGCCCAGTTAAGTGAGGACGGAGAGCTATTGGTTTCCGTCATGACAGTGGCCGAGCTAATCGCCGGAATTCGCCACAACCGGGAGGAAGAGGGGGTTGCAGCTCTAATGCGCCTAGCCAGGATTGTGCCGGTAGACGAGAGTATTGCCAGACTTGGGGGCAGCATACGCCGGCAGTACCAGCAAAGTCATGGGACAGGCATTGTCGACGCACTTATTGCGGCGACAGCCGAACTAACCGGGGCAACTCTGATTACCTTCAACCAACGCCACTTCCCCATGATCGCCAACCTTCAAGTTCCCTACGAGAGGTAAACCCATGCGCCTAGGTCTCATGCTCGGCTACGCCGCCGGCCAAATGCAACTCCCCATCGAACTCGTCCAGGAGGCCGACCGGCTGGGCGTCCACAGCGTCTGGACGGCCGAGGCCTATGGCTCCGACGCCGTCTCGCCGCTGGCCTGGCTGGGGGCGCTGACGACACGCATTAAGCTGGGCACGGCCATCATGCAGATGCCCGGCCGAACCCCGGCCAACGCCGCCATGACCGCCATGACGCTCAACCAGCTCTCCGGCGGACGCTTCCTGATGGGCCTGGGTCTCTCCGGGCCGCAGGTGGTCGAGGGGTGGCATGGCGTCAGCTACGCCCAACCGCTGCGGCGCACGCGCGAATACGTCAGCATCGTCCGCGCCATCTTCCGCCGCGAGACCCCGCTGACCTTCGAGGGCCACCACTATCAAATCCCCTATCGCGGTGACGACGCGACCGGCCTGGGCAAGCCGCTGAAGAGTACCTTGAAGGCCGATCCCACCATCCCCATCTACCTGGCGGCCATCGGGCCCAAGAACGTCGAGCTGGCCGCCGAAGTCGCCGACGGCTGGCTGCCCATCTTCTTCGCCCCAGAGCGCTACGACGCGGTATTTAAGCCTCACGTAGATGCCGGGCTGGCGAAGGCAGGCAAGACGAGCGAGCAGTTCGACATCGCGCCGACCGTCTCGGTCGTCATCAACGACAACCTCGACATCGCCTACAACATGCTGCGGCCGATGCTGGCCCTCTACGTCGGCGGCATGGGCGCGCGGGGCAAGAACTTCTACTACGACCTGGCCGTCCGCTACGGATTCGAGGGCGCGGCGGCCGAGATTCAGGACCTCTACCTGAGCGGCGATAAAGGCGCGGCCATGGCCCGCGTGCCGGCCGAACTCATTGACGCCGTGGCCCTCGTCGGTCCGCGCGAGCGCGTTCGCGAACGGCTGTCGCTCTGGCGCCACAGCCCGGTGACGACGCTGAACATGACCGTGTTCGACGTGGAGACGTTGCGGGCGATGGTAGAACTAGCTTCCTGAAGAAGAGGAACCACAGATTACACAGATTTCACGGATTGAAGAGGAGCAATCCACAGATTGGGCAGATTAATAAGGAGAGAATTGCGGTTCTCTGAAATCCGCTCAACCTACGGATCATTTTGTTGAAATCTGTGGAATCTGCGTAATCTGTGGTTTATTCTTATCTTCATATGGCAGACACATCACAGGCGCGCGAAGCTGAATGGCTGGCCCGCAACAAGCCGGTGGCGCTCGACGGCCGCGAGGAACTGCTCGTCGAACTCATCGACGAACTGGACGCCCTGCGCCCGCTGACCAGCCGCGGCTACAACGCCGCCGTCCGCGCCTTCGCCCGGCGCGGCCTGCCGTGGCTGTCCAAGAGCCAGGTGCTCGACGCCTACCAGCGCCTGTGCACCGCCGGCCGGCTGACCTTCGACCCCGACCTGCGCACCCACCTCCAAATGAAGCCGATGCGCACCCAGGCCGGCGTGGCCGTCGTCACGGTGCTGACCAAGCCCTACCCCTGCCCCGGAAAGTGTATCTTCTGTCCGACAGACGTGCGGATGCCCAAGAGCTACCTCCACGACGAGCCGGGCGCGCAACGGGCCGAACGCCACGCCTTCGATCCGTTCGCCCAGACCGCCTCCCGCCTGCGGGCGCTGGAGAACATCGGCCACCCGACGGGTAAGGTCGAGTTGCTGGTGCTGGGCGGCACGTGGTCGAGCTACCGCCGCGACTACCAGGCATGGTTCATCAAGCGCTGCTTCGACGCGCTCAACGGCTTTGAGGCGGCTGGTCTGGAAGAGGCCCAGGTCGCTAACGAAACCGCCCGCCGCCGCAACGTCGGCCTCGTCGTCGAGACGCGGCAAGACCACATCGACGCCGACGAGTTGCGCTGGTTCCGCCGCCTGGGCGTGACGAAGGTGCAGGTCGGCATCCAGAGCCTCGACGAGCGCGTGCTGGCGCTGAACCAGCGCGGCCATGACGTTCAGTCCACCCGCGACGCCTTTCGCCTGCTGCGGCTGGCCGGCTTCAAGATTCACGGCCACTGGATGGCCAACCTGCTCGGCGCAACGCCCGACGGCGACGCGGCCGACTACGCCCACCTGTGGGACGACCCAACCATCCGCCCCGACGAACTGAAAATCTACCCTTGCATGCTGCTGTCCAACGCCGAACTCCACGATGTCTGGCTGCGCGGCGAGTACACGCCCTACACCGAGGAACAACTGGTCGATCTGTTGGCCCGCTGCAAGGCCCAGACGCCGCCCTACACCCGCCTGACCCGCGTCGTGCGCGACTTTCCGACCACCAATGTCGTCGCCGGCAACAAGAAGGCCAACCTGCGCCAGTTGGCCCAGGAGCGACTACGCGAAGCAGGAACACCCTGCCGCTGCATCCGCTGCCGCGAAATCCGCCGCGATCCCGTGCCCGCCGCGCTGGTGTTCCACGACCTGGCCTATGACACCGATGCCACGACCGAACACTTCCTGAGCTACGACACGGCTGATGATCGGCTGGCCGCGTTCCTGCGCCTCTCGCTGCCGCGCCGCGACCTGCCCCAACCCCACCCCTTCCCCGAACTGACCGGCTGCGCCATGATTCGTGAGGTTCACGTCTACGGCCCGGCGCTCAACCCCGGCGACGACAACCGCGGCGAGGCCCAACACACGGGGCTGGGCGCGGCGCTGATTGAACGGGCCAAGATGATGGCCCGCGCCGCCGGCTACTCGCGCCTGGCCGTCATCAGCGCCGTAGGTACGCGCGAGTACTATCGCCGCTTTGGCTTCGCGCCCGATGGACTGTATATGGCTCATTCGCTTGTGTGAGAAGAGCTCACGCAAAGTGAGAAGGCTTATTCTTCTTTGCCCCTTCGCGCCTTTGCGTGAGCTCTTCTTTTCTGTATCATCCACCCACCGAGGCCACCCATGAGTCGCAGAGCACCCACCCAACGCGGCCGACATCGCCCCCCAGCCGAGCCCCACAACGCACGCCCCCGCCTGACGTTGCTGAGCGAGGCACAGAAAGCCCAAGTCCACGGCTACGCCCTGCGCATCCTGGCCGAGACCGGCGTCCGCGTTGATTCGCCCGGCGTCCTGCGCTTCCTGGAGGGCAAGCTCGGCGCGCGGGCCGCGGCCGACGTGCTGCGCCTGCCGTCGGAGGTGATCGAGGACGCCCTCCGTACCGCGCCGAAGGTCATCCCCGTCTACGACCGGCTGGGTAACCCCATCTTCCGGCTGGGCGACGACCGGCTGCGCTTCGGGATCGGCGTCACAGCGCTCTTCTACCAGGACCCGCTGACCGACGACGTGACCCCCTTCACCCGCCGCCACATGCAGGACATGGTGCGCCTCGGCAGCGCCCTGCCCCACTACGACGTCATCTCCACCGTCGGCATCGTCCAGGACGTGCCGGTGGCGCAGACCGACCTCTACGCCAGCCTGGAGATGATCGCCAACACGACCAAGTCGCTGGTGCTGCTGGTGTCGGACGAGACGCAGTTCCCGGCTGTACTCGACATGTACGAGATGCTCCACGGCGATCTGGCAGCGCGGCCGTTCGTGCTGCCCTACTTCAACCCCGTCTCGCCGCTGGTGGTCAATGAGGGCACGGCCGACAAGCTGAAGGTGGCCGTGGAGCGCGGCCTGCCGGTCATCTACTCCAACTACAGCATGGCCGGGGCCTCCACCCCGCTGACACCCGCCGGCACGCTGGCCCTGCTGCTGGCCGAGCTGCTGGCCGGGCTGACCATCAGCCAGCTCATTCGGCCCGGCGCGCCGATCAGCCTGGGGATGCTGCCGGTCTACTTCGACATGAAGACGATGATGAACTTCTACGACCCGCAGAGCGTGCTCATCAATCTGGCCTGCGCCGAGATGATGGCCCACTACGGTCTGCCCCACACCGGAACGTCGGGCAGCGGCACGGGCTGGGGCATGGACCTCATCGCTGCCGACACCTACTGGCTCAACGCCCTGTCGTTCGGCCTGACCAAAGGCGGGCTGGCCCCGTTCATCGGCGACACCCTCGGCTCCAAGGCCATCTCGCCGTTGACCATCGTCCACGTCCACGAGATCATCGACCAGGCGCGGCGCTTTGCCGACGGCTTCCAACTCGACGACGCCCACGCCGTGCTGGACGAAATCCACGACGCCGGCCCCGGCGGCCACTTCCTGACCACCCCCTCGACATTGGAGCGCTACAAGACCGGCTACTACACCAGCCCGCTCTATCCTCACTGGAGCATGGAGACGTGGCTGCTGGAGCAGCAACCGGCGGCGCAACGGGTCTTGCGCGATCGCACCGTGGCCCTCCTACGCGATTCGCCCGCCCCGGATGACCACGGCGACCTTCTGGCCCGCGGTCTGGCGTTCATCGACCGGCGAGGGGGCACATGAACGTTCTTTCGACGGCTTTCTCGACCAGTGGTAGCAACGAGGTCATTATCCGCCGCGCCCTCCCCGAAGACGCGGCGCAGATTGTTGCCTACGCACGCGGCGTTTTCGCCGAGCCGGGCATCAACTTGATCACGATGGCCGACGAGTTCAACCCGACGACGGAGAGCGAGGCGCGGATGATCAGCGAGATGAACCGCGCCAGCAACAGTCTCTTCCTGGTGGCCGAGGCTGACGGACGCATCGTCGGCCAGTTGACGCTGCAAGGGGGCAAGCGGCGCAACGTGCGCCACGCGACGACGCTGGGCATCACTGTCGGCCGGGGGTACCGCGGCCGCGGCATCGGCCGGCGGCTGATGGCGTATGCCATCGATTGGGCGCGGGCCGGTGGTGTGGTAACGCGCATCGAACTCAACGTCTTCGTCCGCAATACGAACGCCATCCGGCTCTATGAGTCGTGCGGCTTTGAAGTCGAGGGCCGCCGCCGCCGGGCCGCCCGGCGCGATGGGGAGTATCTGGACGATCTGGTAATGGCGCTCTTGCTTGATTAACGCCAGCCGCGGAGTGCGCATCCTCAGATGCGGACTCAGCACGGAAGGAGGATCATGGCCAAAAAGATGTCTCGCGCCGAATGCTGGGAGTTCATGATGGCCCAGCCCCACACGGGCAAGCTGGCCACGATGCGACCCGACGGTCGCCCCCACGTCGTGCCCATCTGGTTTGAGCGCGACGGCGAGCAGATCGTCTTCACCACTTGGCACACGACGGTCAAGGCCCGCAACCTGCGCCATAGCCCGTGGGTGTCGCTGTGTGTCGATGACGAGGCTCCGCCCTTCACCTACGTCAAGGTGGACGGAACCGTGACGTTCAGCGACAACCTCGACGAGTTGCGCCATTGGGCCACGCGCATCGGCGGCCGCTACATGGGCGAAGCGCAGGCCGACGCCTTCGGCGCGCGCAACGCCGTCCCCGGCGAACTGCTGGTGCGCCTTTCGCCGGCAACGATCATCGGCGAGGACGACATCGCCGGCTGGTGAGCGTGGCGCGGGGAAAGCAACCCGCGCTACTGGCCGGCTTCTTTCTGCGCCATCGCTAACCACCACCCTACCCTCCCACGGCCAGACGCCCAACCCCCTTTTCTGCTTTTTGGCCAACAACCGACCCTTTTTGGCCGGATTAATTGCCCTCTTCACTCGCTCACCTCTCAGAAAGACGGTATTATTCCGTCTTCTGAAAGAGGGGTGCGGGAGTTGGCCATCTACGGCCACCCAGGACCTTCACACGGCAATAAAGTTGCGCTATACTGTTACAATATATTGACAAATATTGGGCAATCTGCTATCTTGTCACTATCGAGCGTCTTGATAATGGTCTGTCTGGCCAAGAGTTAACCGGCAAAGAGGAGAGAGCGGATGACAGCTCAACTGGAGTTCTGGGAACATAACCTTCTAGCGCAGGCCTACGCCCCGCTGGAAAACCGCCTGCGTCATAGCATAGAGCTTTCAGCCGGGAGCGCCCAGTATCGGCGCGCCTATCAGGAGTGCCGGGCCATCACCCGCGAGCACAGCCGCACGTTCTTTATTGCCTCAGCCCTCATGCACGCCGAGCACCGGCGCGCCATCCAGGCCCTCTACGCCTTCTGCCGCGTCAGCGACGACATCGTCGACCGCAACGACGGCGACCGGGCGGCCGACCTGCGCGCCTGGCGCCAGCGTAGCCTGGGCAGCAACCCCGGCGACGACCCGGTGGCCCTGGCCTGGGCCGACACCTGCGTCCGCTACCACATTCCGCGTCAATACGCCGAGCAACTACTCGACGGCGTGGCCGGCGACCTGAACCCGCGACGCTACGAAACGTTCGCCGATCTGTCCCACTACTGCTACGCCGTCGCCTCCACCGTCGGTCTGATGGTCATGCACATCGTCGGCTACGCCGGCAACGAGGCCATCCCCTACGCCGTCAAGCTGGGCGTAGCTCTACAGATGACCAACATCCTGCGCGACGTGGGCGAAGATTGGCGCAACGGCCGCCTCTACCTGCCCGAGGCCGAGTTGGCCGCCTATGGGCTGGGCGATGACGACATCGCCGCCGGCGTGGTCGATGACCGCTGGCGCGAGTTCATGCGCTTCCAGATCGCCCGGACGCGCCAGTTGTTCGCCGAGGCCCTGCCCGGCGTGGCCTTGCTGGGCGGCAGCAGCCGCTTCGCCGTCCAGGCCGCGGCCGAGCTCTACGCCGCCATTCTGGACGACATCGAAGCCCACGACTACGACGTCTTCAACCGCCGCGCCCGCGCCAGCGACGGTCGCAAACTGACCCTTCTGCCCGGCATCTGGCGTCGGTCCCGCGCCGCGCAAGTAACAGCCTAGAGAGGATCCACAGATTACACAGATTATCTTCTGTGTAATCTGCGTAATCTGTGGACGCTTTTGAATAGATGGAGTGGGGAGCACAAACACAATGAAACAGAAAGTCATTATCATCGGCAGCGGCTTCGGCGCGCTGGGGGCCGCGGCGCGGCTGGCCGCCCGCGGCTACGACGTGGAGATCTTCGAGAAGCGCGACAAGCCCGGCGGCCGCGCCTACGTCTATGAGCAGGACGGCTTCAAGTTCGACGGCGGCCCGACGGTCGTCACCGCGCCGTTTATGTTCGACGACATCTTCGCCGCCGCCGGCCGCCGCCGCGAGGAGTACGTCGAGTTCACGCCGCTCGACCCGTTCTACCGCATCTTCGACCACACCGGCCGCGCCTTCGACTACAACGACGACCCGGAGTTCATCGCCGATCAGATTCGCCAGTGGAACCCGGCCGACGCCGACGGCTACCACCGCTTCATGCGCTCGACAAAGGCCATCTTCCAGAAGGGGTTTGTCGAACTGGCTGATCAGCCGTTCCTAACCGTGGGCGACATGCTGCGCGTCGCTCCTGACCTCATCCGCCTGCAGTCGCATAAGTCGGTCTACCGTTACGTGTCGCAGTTCATCGACAACGAGTTCCTGCGCCGCTGCTTCACCTTCCACCCGCTGCTCATCGGCGGCAACCCGTTCGATTCGTCGTCGATCTACGCCATGATCCACTACCTGGAGCGTGAGTGGGGCATCCACTACGTCATGGGCGGCACGGGCGCGCTGGTCAACGCCCTGGTGCAACTCATCGAGGAGTTGGGCGGGCGCTTCCACTACAACGCCGAGGTGAGCGAGATCATCGTCGACGGCCGCCGCGCCACGGGCATCCGCCTGGCCGACGGCACAACCCACCGCGCCGATCACGTCATCTCCAACGCCGACGTGGCCTGGACCTACCTGAACATGATCCCCAGCCGGGCGCGCGGCGTGCGCAACAGCGACCTGCGCTATCGCAAGCTGACCCGCTACAGCATGTCGCTGGTCGTCATCTACTTCGGCACCAAGAAGCTCTATCGCCACGAGGGCAAGCTGGCCCACCACAACATCATCCTGAGTGAGCGCTATCAGGGGCTACTGGCCGACATCTTCAAGGCCAAACAACTCCCACAGGACTTCTCGCTCTATCTGCACATGCCGACGCTGACCGACCCGTCCATCGCCCCGGACGGGCACGAGAGCTTCTACGTCCTGTCGCCCGTGCCCCACCTGGGGGCCGACGTCGATTGGGCCACGGCCGCCAAGCCGTACCGCGACGCCATCATGCAGTTCCTGGAAGATAACTACCTGCCGGAGTTGCAGGCCAACATCGTCAGCGAGCACATGATCGACCCGCGCCACTTTGAGACGACGCTCAACAGCCACCTGGGCGCGGCCTTCTCCATCGAGCCGGTGCTAACCCAGTCGGCCTGGTTCCGGCCACACAACCGCTCCGAGGACTTCGACAACCTCTACTTCGTCGGCGCGGGAACCCACCCCGGCGCGGGGCTGCCCGGCGTACTGTCGTCGTCGAAGATCGCCGAAGACCTCATCGTCGCCGCCGACGGGCAGCGCGCGCCCGCCGCCCGGCCGCAACTGGCGGCCCAGGCAGGTTGATATGACCACCGGCTGCCCCCTGCCCGAGGCCGAGCCGCAGACCGGCCTCCACGTCCTGCGCGGCCTGGCCCGCGATCGCTCGCTGCTGACGGCCATGTCTATCATGCGCGACGAAGTCGGCCCGGCCTTTCGCATCACCCTGCCCGGCTTCCAGCCGGCGGTCATGGTTGGGCCGGACAGCAATCGCCAAATCATGGTCTCGCAACGCGAACACCTGCGCTTCCGCAATGAGACCGACCCGGTGACCAAGCTGCTGCGCCACGGCGTGCTCGTCGAAGACGGCGAGAGCCACGCCCGGCTGCGCGGCCACATGGAGCCGGTGCTGCTGAAGCCGCAGGTCGTCCACCACGTACCGGCCATGCTGGCCTACACCGACCGCGTCACCGCCGGCTGGGCCAACGGCGCAACGCGCGACATGCTGGTCGAGATGCGCCGCCTGGCGCTGCTCATCTTCATGGGCACGCTGGTCGACGTGGAATTCGGCCCAGACATGGAACGGCTGTGGCGGCCCATCCTGCGGGCCATCAAGTACATCTCGCCCGGTCTGTGGATCGTCCTGCCCAACCTGCCCCGCTTCGGCTACCAGGCCGCGCTGGACGAACTGGATGCTTACCTCTACGCCATCATCCGCCAACGGCGGGCGCAACTGGCCGGCCAACCGCCGGGCGACACGACGAAGCCGGCCCACGACCTGCTGACCCAGCTTGCCCGCGTCCAGGGGATGACCGACGACCTCATCCGCGACCAGATTTTGACCATGCTCATCGCCGGGCACGACACCAGCACCGCCCTGCTGGCCTGGGCGCTACACCTGCTCGGCGAACATCCCGCAGTGATGGCCCGCGCCCAGGCCGAGGTCGATACCGTGCTGGGCGCGGCCGAGCCGACCGCGGCCAACGTCGAGCACCTGGAGTATCTGGACGCGGTCATCAAGGAGGCGCTGCGCCTCTACCCGCCTATCCACGTCGGCAACCGCATTGTCAACCACGACGCGGTCATTGCCGGCTATCAGTTACAGGCGGGCACGCGCCTGATGGCCTCCATCTACCTGACCCACCGCGATGAACGCTACTGGGACGCGCCAGACGAGTTCCGACCGGGGCGCTTCGCCCGCGAGGCGGAGCGGCCGGCGGCCTTCACCTACGTCCCCTTTGGCGGCGGGCCGCGCGTCTGCATCGGCGCGACCTTTGCCCAGGTGGAGGCCAAGGTCGTGCTGGGACGCATCCTGCAACAGTTCGACCTGAGCAGCACCGGCCGCCGCGTCCACGCCTACATGGGCGCGACGTTGGAGCCGCACCCCGGCGTCTTTCTGCGCGTCCAAAGGAGACAACGATGACTTACTTTGGCTTTCTCGTGCTGTCTCTTATACACATCTCCGAGCCCACGAGACCGTACTAGATCTCGTATGCCGTCTTCTGCTTGAAAAAAAAACATCATACGTAATCAAACACACTCACGATAGGCAA
>CALLZA010000780.1 GCA_937858165.1 uncultured Ardenticatenia bacterium | reverse complement strand
CCTTCATTCCTTCCTGTGTCTCTTCCTTCTTCTGTATATCTTCTTGTGTATATAGCACTTATTCCGTTTCATGCTTATGCTTTTCGTCGTTCTCTGTTCTGTCGCTGCTGCTCTTTATGTGTTTTTTTTTTTTAATGATACGGCGACCACCGAGATCTACACTAGATCGCTCGTCGGCAGCGTCAGATGTGTATAAGAGACAGACTGGGTTCGCAGCACCCTACCCCGCGTTCGGGTTGACCAAATCCTCAACTTCAACTGGAAGTTCCTGGTGCCGGTGTCGCTGGCGCTGCTGTTCTTCACGGCCATTGTCGATAAACTCATCCCCAGTGGGACAAACGTCGTGCTGCGCATGGCCATCCATCTGACACTCAACATCCTGATCGCCGCGGTCACCCTGGAGATCCTGCGGCGGCGCGGCCGACAGAATCGGCTGGCGATGAACGGTGGCGACGGACCCGGCGGACGCGAACTGCTGCACGACGAACACGACGCCCACGGCCACGCCGAACCGGCCCACAGCGAACCGGAGGCCCACGGCGGGCCGCTCGGCGCGCGCGAGCCGATCACCGTGCCCGTCCACTAGGGCCGCACAACAAAGGAAACGAGGCGCAAGCATGAGCCAGCAGATCGTCTTCTTCATCCTCGCCGCCATCACGCTGACGTCGGCCATCGTCGTCGTCACCATGCGCAACCTGTTCCACGCGGCGCTGGCCCTGATGGTGTCATTCGTCGGCGTGGCCGGCATCTACGTCCTTCTGGAAGCTCCCTTTCTGGGCATGGCCCAGTTGCTCGTCTACATCGGCGCGATCTCCATTCTGATCATCTTTGCCATCATGATGACCCGCCGGCTGATGCAGACCAACGAGACGCCGTTTAACTCGCAGGCCATCGGCGCGTTGGTCGGCGCGGTGCTAACCCTGGCCATCCTGGTCGTGGTCATCGTCCGGCTCTACCCGATGATCCCGGCCGATGGCGCGCTGCAATCCGCGCCGCAGGTCGACCCGGCCACGCTCCAGAGCAGCGTCGCCCGCCTGGGCCGCTCCTTCGTCAGCGCCGAGGCCTACGTGCTGCCGTTTGAACTGGCCTCCGTGCTGCTGCTGGCGGCCCTCGTCGGCTCCATCATCATCGCCTGGCCGCACAGCGGCGAGGAGGAGAACGAGTGATTCCCCTGTCGTGGTTCCTGCTGCTCAGCGCGGCCCTGTTCTGCATTGGCCTCTACGGCGTCTTGGCCCGGCGCAACGCCATCGCCATCCTGATGGGTGTCGAACTGATGCTCAACGCCGTCAACATCAACCTGATCGCCTTCTGGCGCTACTTCACGCCCGATCAGTCGGTTGGTCTGGTGTGGGCTACGTTTGTTCTGACCGTTGCCGCGGCCGAAGCGGCCGTCGGTCTGGCCCTGGTCATCTCTGTCTATCGCAGCCGCGACTCGGTCATCGCGGAGGAACTCGATACGCTGAAGAACTAGTTGTTAGTTGTCAGTTGTCAGTGATCAGTTTGACACTGACAACTGACAACTGACAACTAACAACTAACAACTGCCTATGAACGCGCAGCTCCTAACCACCCTGACCTGGCTGATACCGGCCATGCCGATCGCGGCCTTTTTCATCATCGCCCTGTTCGCCTGGCGCAGCCGCACACTCAGTTGGATCATCGCCTGGGTCGCCATCATCAGCTCGCTGATCATGAGCTGGACGGTGGCCATCAGCGTCCTCGGCCGCGGCCTCCACGAACTGGAAGAACACCCGGAGCAGATCGCCAGCGCTGTCCACTGGCTGCCGCTGGGCGACTTCTTCCAGGGGCAGTGGCTCAAGATGGGTGTGGCCGTTGACCCGCTGGGGGCGATCATGCTCCTGATGGTCTCCTTTGCCACGACGATGATCTTCGTCTACAGCGTCGGCTACCACAACTGGGGCCACGGGCTGGGCAAGCACAAGGGCGAGCCGCAGCACGACATGACCGAAGAGCCGCTGCTGGCCCGCTTCTTCGGCTACATGTGCCTCTTCGGCGGCTCCATGCTGCTGCTGGTGGTGGCCGATAACCTGTTGCTGCTGTTCGTCGGCTGGGAACTGATGGGCTTCTGCTCCTACTCGCTGATCGGCTTCTGGTATGCCCGCAACTACCCTGAGCACCAGGAGATCAGCCGCATTCCGCCGCGCGAGGCGGCCAAGAAAGCGTTCATGACCACCCGCATCGCCGACGTGGTCATGCTGCTGGGCATCGTCTTCTTCTGGTGGGCGTTCGGCACGCTGGACTTTAGCGAGGCGTTCACCGTCGAGAAGTTCGAGCAGGTTATCAACCTGGTCGGCTTCGGCGGGCTGGGCATCATGACGCTGCTGCTGTTCACCGGCACGGTCGGCAAGTCGGCCCAGTGGCCGCTGCACGTCTGGTTGCCCGACGCGATGGAAGGCCCCACCCCGGTCAGCGCCATCATCCATGCCGCGGCCATGGTCTCGGCCGGTATCTTCATGCTGTTGCGCATCTTCCCGTTGATCGCCGTCAGCATCGAAGGCACGCCCTACGCCGGGCTGATCATTGCCGGCATCGGCGCGTTCACGGCGCTCATGGCGGCCACCATCGCCGTGGCCCAGTATGACGTCAAGGGCGTACTGGCCTATTCGACCATCTCGCAGTTGGGCTTCATGGTCGCCGCCGTCGGCCTGGGGGCCTACGTGCCGGCCACGTTCCATCTGATCACCCACGCCTTCTTTAAGGCGCTGCTCTTCCTGGCCTCCGGCTCAGTCATCCACGGCATGGAGCACGGCGCGGTGCACGTCCACGACCACCACCACGACCCGCAGGACATGCGCAACATGGGCGGCTTGCGCCACAAGATGCCCGTCACCTTCTGGACGTTCCTCATCGGCGGCCTGGCCCTGGCCGGCTTCCCGTTCGTCACCGCCGGCTTCTGGTCGAAGGACGAGATCTTCGCCGAAGCGTGGTACCAGTGGTCCCACGACGCCAAGCTGCTGGCTCTGGTTGTCTTTATCACCCTGGCCGTGGCCGCGCTGCTGACTGCCTTCTACACGGCGCGCCAGATCAGCATGACCTTCCTGGGCAAACCGCGCACCCAGCTGGCCGAACACGCCCACGAAAGCTCGCCGTTCATGACCATACCGCTGGTGCTGCTGTCGCTGTTCGCCGTCACCGTAGGCTGGAGCGGCATCTCCGACCGCTTCCTGGGCACGGACGGCATCTTCTATAACTTCTTCCACCACTACGCCGGGGCGGAGTACTACCACCTGATGGAAGAGCTGTATGAGCGGGGGCTGGTGGCCCACACCTTTGAGACCCTGCCCTGGTCGTGGGTTCCGCTGATCGTCTCGCTGGTGGTGGCCCTGGGCGGGCTGGCGCTCGGCTGGTGGGTCTATGGCCGGCGGCCGCTGGAAACCGGCCAGCCCGACCCGATGATTCGCACTCTCGGCCCGGCCCACGGCTTCCTGAACAACAAGTGGGGCTGGGATGGCCTCTATCAGCGGCTGTTCGTCGCCCCGACGACCTACTTCTCAGAGAAGATTGCCTACGAACTGATCGACCAGAACATCATTGACGGAATTCTTCACGGCATCGCCCGCGCCTTCTACCGCACCGGAGCCGCCTTCAAGCGCTTTGAAGAGGTAGTCATCAGCAGCGGCGTCGACAAGATCAAGGACGGCTTCCTGTCCATGGCCAAGGAGTTCCGCTACTTGCAGACGGGCAAGGTGCAGGAGTATGCGCTCATCTCCGTCTTCATCGCCACAGCGTTGGCGGCGATTCTCTTGCTAATCAACAGCGGGCTGATCTCGAACATTTTCTAAAGCAGAAAGAAACCACGGATTTCACAGATGACACAGTGTTCACCAACCACTCTGTAACTCTGTATCACCCGTGAAATCTGTGGTTACTCTCTTGCGGTTGGCGACACGACTATGGACGTCATTCTCAACAACCTCCTGATCCTGACGATCTTCTTCCCACTGGCGGCATCACTGCTGATCTTCGTCTTGCCCGACGACGCCAAGGACACCGCCCGCCGGCTGGCGCTGCTGTTCAGCCTCGTGCCGCTGGTGCTGGTATTGATCATGTGGTTCAACTATGACCGCGTGGACGCCGGCATGCAGTTCGAAACGATGTTGCCGTGGTTCCCGGCCATCGGCTCCAGCTTCCACATCGGCATCGACGGCATCAGCCTGGCGATGCTGCTGCTGACCACACTGCTGACGCCGCTGGCGATTCTGGCCTCCTTTGAGATCGAAGAGAACGTGCGCACCTATATGTTCCTCTTCCTGCTCATGGAAACGGCCATGCTGGGCCTGTTCGCCTCGCTCGACCTGATCATCTTCTTCATCTTCTGGGAGTTCGGCCTGGTGCCGATGTACTTCCTGATCAAGCTGTGGGGCGGCAAGGATCGCGAGTACGCCTCGTTCAAGTTCATCATCTACACCATGGCCGGCAGCCTGGGCCTGCTGCTGGCTATCCAGGTGATGGGCATCTCAATGGGCACGTTCGACATCGTGGAGTTGATGACAACCTGGGTCAACCTGCCGCCGGGCAGCGTCTTGCCCAACACCGGCATCCCGGTCGATCTGGTGAAGGGCGTCGCCTTCTGGGCGTTCGTCATCGCCTTCGCCATCAAAGTGCCCATCTGGCCGTTCCACACCTGGCTGCCCGACGCCCACACCCAGGCCCCAACGGCCGGCTCCATGATCCTGGCCGGCGTGCTGTTGAAGCTGGGGGCCTATGGCTTCATCCGCCTAGTCATTCCCCTCTTCCCGGCCCAGGCGCACCTGACAGCCGGCGTCCTGGCCGTGCTGGGCATGCTCAGCATCGTCCTGGGAGCCTACGCCGCCTTCGGCCAGTGGGACTTCAAGCGGCTGGTGGCCTACTCGTCCATCAACCACATGGGCTTCGTCGTCCTGGGCATTGCCGTCATGGCCTACGCCTATGGCCTGCCCGGCCGCGCCGCGGGGCTAAGCTACGACGCCATCATCGCCACCAACGGCGCGGTGATGCAGATGTTCAACCACGGTTTGTCGGCCGCGGGCATGTTCTTCCTCGTCGGCGTCATCTATTCGCGCACCCACACCCGCGACCTGAAGGAGTATGGCGGCATCTGGACGGTCATGCCCGTCTACGGCATGATCCTCATTTTCACCAGCATGGCCTCGCTGGGCCTGCCCGGCCTCAACGGCTTCGTGGGCGAGTTCATGGTCATTCGCGGCGCGTGGTCGGTCTTCACCGTGCAACTGGCCCTGTCGATGCTGGGCCTGCTCATGACCGGCGCTTACATCCTGAAGGGCATCGGCGCGACGCTCCACGGCCCGCTGAAGCCGCGCTGGGCGGGGCTGCCGGAGATGACTGTCCGCGAACATCTGGTCATCTGGCCGCTCATGGTCCTGATGCTCAGCCTGGGCATCTGGCCACAGTGGTTGCTGGCCGTCATTAACGATACTGTGACGAGGCTCTTTAGCAGTTAGGTTCCAGGTTCCAGGGGCCAGGTTCCAGGGAAAAGTCTTTCCTGGAACCTGGCCCCTGGAACCTGGCCCCTTCTTTCTGGGGAAACACTATGGACTTCCCATACCTATCGATCATCGCACTCTCGCCCATCCTCTTTGCCGTGCTCATCTTGATGATGCCCAAGGAGCGGGGCGAAAACGCCCGCATGTTGGGGCTGGCGGCCATGGTGCTGGGGCTGGTACTGTCGCTCTACGTCTACATCGCCACCTACCAAAGCTTGCCGGAAGCGGGCACGCCGTGGGCCGAATCGCTGCGCTTTGTCGAAGAGTACAACTGGGTTGCCAGCATCGACCTGAACTACATCGTCGGCGTCGACGGGCTGAGCGCCACACTGGTGCTGCTGACCAGCATCGTCGGTCTGGGCGGCGTGCTGGTCTCGTGGAGCATTGAGGATCGGCCGCGCGAGTTCTACGCCTTCTTCATGCTGCTGGTGGCCGGCGTCCACGGCGTCTTCATCGCCGTCGATGCGTTCCTGCTCTTCTTCTTCTACGAACTGGCCGTGCTGCCTATGTACGTCCTGATCGTCGTCTGGGGCTGGAAGGTCAGCCGCGAATACGCGGCCATGAAGCTGACCCTCTACTTGCTCATCGGCAGCTTCGTCTCGTTCATCGCCTTCCTGGTGCTCTACTTCACGCCGGTGGACGGCGGCGCGCCACTGCGAACGTTCGACCTGCGCATCTGGTCGGAGGCCAGCTTCGCCTTCGACACCCAGATCATCTGGTTCATGCCCCTCTTTCTGGGCTTCGGTGTGCTGGCCGGTCTGTGGCCGTTCCACAACTGGTCGCCTGACGGCCACGTGGCCGCGCCGACGGCCGTGTCAATGATCCACGCCGGCGTGCTGATGAAGTTGGGGGCCTATGCCGCCATGCGCGTCGGCATCCAACTGCTGCCGGAGGGCGCCGTCTACTGGCTGCCGTTCATCCTGCTGCTGACCCTGGTTAACGTCATCTATGGCGCGTTCATCGCCATGCGACAGAAGGACATGAAGTATCTCATCGGCTACTCCAGCGTCAGCCATATGGGGCTGGTGTCGATGGGCTTTGCCGCCCTGACCATCGCCGGATTCACCGGCGCGGGCATCCAGATGGTCAGCCACGGCGTGATGACGGCCCTCTTCTTCTCCGTCGTCGGCATGATCTACGACCGGGCCCACACCCGCGACATGGACGAGTTGAGCGGCATGCGCCGCGCCCTGCCCTGGACGGTGGTGGCCTTCATCATCGGCGGTCTCGTCAGCATGGGCATGCCCGGGCTGTCGGGCTTCATCGCCGAGTTTCCCATCTTCCTCGGCGTCTGGAACGGCAACAGCATCGACGTGAACGCGGTATTCGGGCTGAACCCGTCTAACTACTACGGCATCGTCGCCATCATCTCCGTGCTGGGCATCATCATCACCGCGGCCTACATCCTGCGCGCTGTCCACTCGGTGTTCTTCGGCGACTACGACGCCGAGAAGTGGCACGACATGCGACCGCTGATGGGCATCGACAAGTTCGTGCTCGTCAGCTTCTCCGTCATCCTGATCGTCATCGGCGTCTATCCGGCCGTCATCGCCCCCATCGTCACGTCGGGCATGGTGCCGGTCGTCGAACGTCTGAACGTGGCCCAACAGGCGGCCCAATTCCACGGCGGAACCCTTACCGGCTCGGCTCAACACCTGCTGGAGATCGTCGCCGCTAACCTTTCGAGCTGGTTGGGAGGTGCTTAGTGAGCCCCAATATTACCCTCTCCTGGGTGCTGGCCCTGGCCCCGGAGATCGCGCTACTGGTCATTCTCTTCTGCGTTCTGCTCTATGAGAAGCTGTTCAAGCCGTCGAACCCGCGGCAGGTCGGTCTGTTCACCGCCTGGGGCGGCGTGGCCGTGCTGGTGCTGACCGCGGCCCTCTTCTGGCTGTTCGACCAGCCGGGGCGCACCTGGGGCGTGTCGGAGAGCGTCTTCTGGGGCGGCATGATGCGCAATGACCTGGTGACGTTCGTCTTCCGGCTCATGTTCTTCTCGGCCCTCATCCTGACCGCGCTGCTGTCGATGGACGTGCCGCGCTTGCAGAAGATCGAGTACTACGCCCTGCTCATCATGGCCACCATCGGCTTCAGCCTGATGGCCGCCTCGACCGACCTCATCATGGTCTACGTTGCCCTGGAGACGGCCAGCATCTCGTCCTATCTGCTGGCCGGTTTCTACACTGGCGAACGGCGTTCGTCGGAAGCGGGCATGAAGTACTTCGTCTACGGCGCTTTCACCACGGCGGTGATGCTCTACGGCATGAGCCTCGTCTACGGCGTCACCGGCGCGACCAACCTCTACGTCATCGGCGACGTGCTCACCGGCCGGCCGATCGACGGCGTCCAGCCGCTCTTGCTGCTGGCGGCCGTGCTGGTCGTTGTCGGCTTCGCCTTCAAGACCTCTATTGTGCCCTACCACTTCTGGGCCCCCGACGTCTATGAGGGCGCGCCGACGCCCTTCACCGGCTTCCTGTCCACGGCGTCGAAAGCGGCCGGGTTTGCCGTCTTTCTGCGCGTCTTCCTGTCCGGTGCGCTCGGCCCGGTCATCCAGGGCGGGTGGTGGGCCATGCTCATCGCCATGTGCATCATCACCATGCTGCTGGGCAACTTTGTCGCCATCTACCAGACAAACATCAAGCGCCTGCTGGCCTACTCCAGTATCGCCCAGGCCGGCTACGCCCTCATCGGCCTCGTCACATTAACCCAGGACGGCTCCGGGGCGACGCTGTTCTACTTGCTGATGTACGTTTTCACCAACATCGCCGCTTTCGGTGTGATTATCCTGGTCAGCAACGCCACCGGCGCGGACGAGATCAAGGACCTGAACGGGCTGAACCGGCGTTCGCCCTTCCTGGCGCTGGTGATGCTGTTCGCCGTGCTGTCGCTGGGCGGCATCCCGCCGACGGCCGGCTTCTTCGGCAAGTTCTTCCTGTTCAAGTCGGCCATTGACGCCGGGTTGTGGTGGCTGGCGCTCGTCGGCATCCTGATGGCCTTCGTCGGCCTCTACTACTACCTGAACATCATCAAGGTCATGTACCTCTATCGCTCGGAGCAGGACGACATCGCCATTCCCGTCTCACGCGCGGCCCAGGTCGGGCTGGTCATCGCCGTGGTCTTTATCATCTACCTGGGCGTTAGCGCCGGGCCGGCCTTCGAACTGACGCGCGAAGCGGCCGCGGCATTCTTCCCCGGCTAAATTGACAGCGTGATCGCTTGTGATAGAATGCGCAAGTAGAAATTAGGAATTAGGAATTAAGAATTGGGAATCCAAGAAACAGAGAGCCACGCGGTTGATTCTCTGAATTCGTAATTCCTGATTTTTAATTCCTAATTGGTTAAAAACCGTGTCGCAAGATCAAAACCTCCGCCGCACCGCTCATATGGCTAACATGGTTGGCCAGGTCGGTTGCGTGACGGGCATCGTCGCCCTGCTGATTATTGGCCTCGCTTTTGGGGCCGGCTGGCTGTTGGACGACATGCTCGGCAACGAGCGCAAGATCTTCACTGTAATTTTCATGCTCGGTAGCTTTCCCGTGACCCTCTTCGCGATGGTCCGCATCAGCCTTTGGATGGTCGGCCGCGCCCAGGCAAGCATCGAGCGCATTGAAGCAGAAGAGAGGGATAAACCAGCCGTATGATCAAGAAACGCTACATCCTCCTGCTTGTCGTCATCCTGATGATCGTCTTTGGCTCGGTCATCGGCTATACCAAGCCCGTGTTGCCGTTCATCCAGCTGCCCGGCGAAGTATACCCCGGCACCGAAGGGCTGTTGCCCAGCTTCCTGTTCAACAACACCGGCATCACCAATACCTTCATGGCCACCCTGCTGGCCTGGGGCGTCATCCTGCTGCTCATCCTGGCCGTCCGCGGGCGCTCGCGCACGGCCGACGAAGTGCCCACCGGCTTCTATAACTTCTTCGAGATGATCATCGAAGGGGCCTATAACTTCGCCCAGAACATTGCCGGGCCAAAGGTGAAGGAGTTCTTCCCCTACTTCATGAGCTTCATCCTCATCATCCTGGTCTCCAACTGGATGGGCCTCATCCCCGGCTACGACAGCATCGGCCTGTGGGAACACAAGCCGCACTTCATCGCCGAAAAGGCAGTGAAGGAAGCTGAAACCGCGGCCACCGTCGACGGCCGGGAGCTGACCGAGGATGAGATCCACGTCATTGAGGAAGAAGCGTTCGCCCAGGTGGACGATGCGAATGAGTGGGGCCTGCGCGACGGCCTGTTCCTCATCCGCAACAGCAACGCCATCGAGGGCGCGCCCATCGAGACCAACTCGCACGGCGACGCTATCGGCCGCAACATCGAGGCCGCCGACTGGACGATTGTGCCTTTCTTCCGCCCGGCCAGCACCGACCTGAACATGACCCTGGCCTTCGCCCTGATCGCCATGACGATGGTGCAGTACTATGGCTTCAAGCACCTGGGCGGCGGCTATCTGACCAAGTTCTTCCCGTTCCTGAAGAAGGGCTGGGGCGCGCAGGTGGCCAAGAATCCTATCGCCGCCATCGATCCGGCCGTCGGCATCCTGGAGTTGATCAGCGAAATCTCCAAGATCCTCTCGTTCTCCTTCCGTCTTCTGGGCAACATGTTCGCCGGCATGGTCTTGCTGTTCGTCATGGCCTACATTCTGAACGTGCTGAACATCGCCTTCTTCGGGCTGGAGTTCTTCGTCGGCGTCATCCAGGCCATCGTTTTCGGCCTGCTGACGCTCATCTTCATGAGCAGCGCCACCGAACACCACGGCGGCGACGAGGAACATCACTAATCGTGTGTGAATCCGCGCCGCCTGCGGGCAGCGCGTAAGAGCAATCAAGAACGTCAAATCCTGGCGACTGCGGCGCTCCAGCGCCGACAAGCCAAACTAGCGAACACTGGAGGATTATTCATGGATGAGTTGTCTGCAGCCGCTTTGGCAGAAGGTCTCAAGGCCATCGGCGCCGGCCTGGCTATGTTGGGCGCCATCGGCGCCGGTGCCGGTATCGGCATCCTGGTCGGCGGCGCGGTGCAAGGTATCGCCCGCAATCCCGACGCCAGCGGTAACATTCAGACGAACATGATTCTGGGCATCGCGTTCACCGAGGCCGTAGCTATCTACGCCCTGGTCGTCGCCCTGATCATCCTGTTCGTGTTCTAGAGCAATGCCGTCCGGCGGTCTGTGTTCGCCGGCTTATGCACAATCGAGAGGACCACGAATGGAAGCATTAGGCATTAACCTGGGTTACCTGCTGACGCAAATCCTGGGCATCACTGCGCTGATTTTGTTGTTGACGGCTTTCGTCTACAAGCCCATCCTGCGCGTGCTCGACCAGCGCAAGGCGCGCATCGCCAAGGGGCTGGAAGACGCCCGCCAGGCGGAGATCGCCCGCCAGAGCGCCGACGCCGACGCCAAGCGCATCCTGGACGAGGCTCGCGTCGAGGCATCCAACATCCGCCGCGAGGCGGTCGTTGCCGCCGAACAGGCGGCCAAGGATGTCGAGGCCCGCGCCCGCGAGGACGCCAAGGGCATCATGGCCACGGCTCAGACCGAGGCGACCGAGGAGCGCAACCGCATTCTGGCCGACCTGCGCGGCCAGGTAGCGGCCATCTCCATCGCCGCCGCCAACAAGCTGGTCGGCGAGTCGCTGGACGAGCGGCGGCAGCATCAGCTCATCAACGACTTCTTCAGCCGCGTCCCGGCCGAAGTGGGCGCGTTGAAGGGCGACGCCGCCGAGATCACCAGCGCCCTGCCCCTGACGCCCGCCGAGCAAGAGTCTGTGCGCAAGATCGTCGGCGCGAGCAACGTCCAGTTCAAGGTCGACCCGACCATCCTGGGCGGGCTGATCGTGCGCGTGGGCGACCGGGTGGTGGACGACAGCGTCGCCAACCGCATGAGCGCCCTGCAAGAGTCGCTGCGTCGCTAAGCCTGTAGAGCGGGTAAAGCAACCCGCTCTTCTGTCGCTGTTTTTAGAGAGGTGGGTAAAGCAACCCGCCCTACAGAATGCTCTCGTTAAGAGAGGGGAGAAGACGGCCGCCGCGCCGAAACGGCGGCCAAGCCGCTGCGGCGGACGAAAGCCTGACTGATTGACACCGAGATCATAGGCAGCGGGCCGGGGCCACCACCCCGGCCCGTTTCGTTATGAGCGTCGCTTGACAGCCGCGTAGCCCGACGTTAGCATCACCCAGACAAATCAAGGGGGACAGTCCACCATGAACCAAGAGCATCCATCGCCGCCCCGCCCCACCCTGACCGACCAGTTGCGCGCGCGCACGCGCTTCATCATCGACCCTGTCGTCGAGACACTGGCCCACTTCAAGCTTTCGCCCGATCTGCTGACGGTCGTCGGCGCGCTGACCCACATCCTGTTCGCCTATCTCATCGCCATCGGCGAGTTCCGTTGGGCGGCGCTGGCCATCGCCCTGTTCTCGCCACTCGACGCGCTCGACGGTGCGCTGGCACGCCGGCTCGGCCGCAAGCAGGGCGGCTTCGGCGCGTTCCTCGATTCGTCGCTCGACCGGCTGGCCGAGATCGTCCTCTACGGCGGCTTCATCGTCTACTACTACATCAATGACAACCCGCTGATGCTGGCCGTGGCCTATCTAGCGGTCACCGGCTCGCTGATGGTTAGCTACGCCCGCTCGCGGGCCGAGGCGCTGGGCTTCGAGGCCAAGATGGGCGTGCTGAGCCGCGTCGAGCGCTACGTCGTTCTCGTCGTCTTCCTGGCCCTGGCCATGCCCCACATCGCCCTGCCCATCCTGGCCGCCTTCACCTACTTCACCTTCTTCCAGCGGATGTTCGCCGTCTGGAAGCAGTCGCGCTAGAGGAGTCTCCCCCTGTCTACCTTGCGCCGCGCCGAGCCGTACTGGTACGTCATCGTCCCTGTCCTGGTCGCTCTGGCGGCCGTGCTGGTCGTCCACTGGCTGACCGGTACCATGCCGCCTCGCGCGGCCGTCTCCGTGGGCGGCTTCGCCATCTACTGGTACGCCATCTGCATCATCACCGGCGTGGCCCTGGGGGCGTGGGTCGTCGCCCGGCTGGCCGCTGCCCGCGCGCGGGGCGTCTTCGAGAGCACTGTCCCAGCCGAGGTGCGCGCCCGCCCGCTGGCCGGGGCCGCCCTGCCCGACGACGTCGTGACGTTGCTGGCGGGGCGCAAGCTGACGACCGTGGGCGAGGCGCTCTACGACGTGGGGCTGGACCCGCGCCGTCTGGGGCTGAAGCGGGCAGAGCAGACGCGCGCCGTCGAAACGCTGGCCGCCGCCCCCGATGTCGATCCGACCTGGACAACGAATGCCCCGTGGCGCATCTGGAACCCCGATCACGTCTGGGGTGGGCTGACGCTCATCGTCATCCTGGGCCTCATCGGCGCGCGCCTCTACCACGTACTGACCCCTTCGCCCAGCATGGCCGCCGTCGGCATCTACTCCTGGCGCGACTACATCCGCTACCCGCTGCAACTGATCAACTTCCGCGCCGGCGGGCTGGGCATCTATGGCGCAATGGCCGGCGGGCTGCTGGCGGTGGTCGTCTATACCCGGCGCAACCGCATTCCAACACTGGCCTGGGCCGATTTGGCCGTCGTCGGCGTGGCCCTGGGGCAGGCCATCGGCCGCTGGGGCAACTTCTTCAACCAGGAGCTTTACGGCCGGCCGACCAACGCGCCGTGGGCCATCGCCATCGACCCGCTCTATCGCCTGCCCGACTTCGCCGAATTCAGCACCTTCCACCCCGCTTTCCTGTACGAATCGCTGTGGAGCCTGCTGACGTTCTTTGTCTTGCTGGGGCTGGCGCGGCGACGGGCGGCGCGGCTGCTGCCCGGTGAGCTGCTGGCGCTCTACCTGGTGGCTTACGCCATCGGCCGCAGCCTGCTGGAGCTGGTGCGCCTCGATAGCCGCGCTGTGCCCTTTCTGGGGCTGGAGACGGGGCTGGCCGTGGCGACCGTCGTCTCGCTGCTGGTGGCGGCGGTCGCGGTAGTGGCCTGTCTCTTTTACCCCTCCTCCAGCCCACGAAACCGCACTCGATCTCGTATGCCCACTTCTTCTTTGAAAAAAAAAAGAACCAAATCCATTGTGACACACTTTTCTTGATGAACTACACTACGTCAACAGTACCGTGTTAA
>CALLZA010000779.1 GCA_937858165.1 uncultured Ardenticatenia bacterium | reverse complement strand
GTCGGTGAAGTCTTGCACATGTCGTTGTCGTATCAGTACAGTGGGTGGGTGTAAGATATCGACCGTTCGTATGCGCGGTTGTTCATGGTATAATTGAATGATGGTAAAAGAGAGTTCCTATGATTATAAGGTAAAAAGACAGATGAGTCACTTGCAGTAGGTTTTTTTTTTTTCAAGCAGAAGACGGCATACGAGATCTAGTACGGTCTCGTGGGCTCGGAGATGTGTATAAGAGACAGACGCGACGCAGGTGCTGGTCGACAACCAGCGCTATGGCCAGAAGAACGGCAAGGGCTACTATCGCTACGAGGCGGGCGACCGCAAGCGCTACGATGATCCGGAGGCCATTGCCATCCTCAAGGCGCGCGCGGAGAAACTGGGCGTGCCGCCGCGCGAACACAGTGCGCAGGAAATCGTCGAGCGCTGCCTCTATCCGCTGCTCAATGAAGGCATCCGCATCCTGGAAGAGGGCGTGGCGATCCGCGCCGGCGACATCGACGTGGTGTGGACCGCCGGCTACGGCTTTCCGCGCTACCGCGGCGGACCGATGTTCTACGCCGACACCATCGGCCTGAAGACCCTGCTGGCGGGCATGCTGAAATACCGGGAAATCTTCGGCCCCATGCACTGGGAACCAGCGAAGCTGCTGGTGGACCTGGTCGAAAAAGGCCAGAGCCTGGCCGATTGGCAACGCACACAAAAGAGGTAAAACCATGAAACTCGATGAACTGATCGCCATCGCCGCGCCGACCCTGGTTTCCCAGCAGGGCGTGTCCCGCGACGTCGCTGCCAAACTCCTCATCGCCGCAGGCGACAACCCCGGGCGGATCCGCACCGAAGCCGGGTTCGCCGCGCTCTGCGGCGTCAGCCCAGTTCGGGCGTCGTCAGGCAAGACCAGCCGTCATCGGCTCAATCGTTCCCGCGACCGCACAGCCAACAACGACCTCTGGGACAGCGCGATCGGTCGCCTCACCCACGACCCCCCCCACCGCGCCCAACCCTCGGTCGGCGGCCCGCGGGGCCCCCTTGCGGTGTGCCTGGCTCTTCCAGGGCGTGGCGGGCGGCCGAGACCGCCGCCGCCGCCGCGCCGGCCACGGAGCGAAAGCCGTAGGGGGCGCGATTGGCCGGATCGGCGGCGTAGACCGCGGCCACCTCGGCCAGCGAACGCACCGGCGCGTCGGTCGCCCAGCCCCCCAGGAAGCGGTTGAGACTGTCGCCGAAGCCGTAGGCCAGCACGCCGCCCAGTTCGGGCGCGGCCAGCCGCAACGACGGTTCATAGGGAATGATCACGACCGGCACCCCCTGCGCCCGCAGCGCCGCAGCGATACCCTCCGCTTCGGCCGTCTCCAGCAGCGCCGCGCGCACTTCCGCTTCTTCTCCAGCCGTCAGCGCCCGCCCCATGCCCCGCTGCCGCTGGGCCAGCGCCGCGGCCACATCCTCCTCGGTGACGGCGACGACGCCCACACGCACGCGCCGGGCCATCTCCGGCGACAGATAACGCGTGAAGTCGCGGCCGACCAGCGGCGCGGCGGCAGCCGTGGCCGGGTCATTGGCGTCGATGCCGTCCGGCCCCGGCGCGGCCAGCACCGTCAGCAGCGCGGCCACGTCGGCCACCGTCCGGCCGAATGGCCCCGGCGTGTCCATCCAATCAACCAGGGGCACGACGCCGCTGCGGCTGACCAACCCCACGCTGGGCTTCAGCCCCACCAGACTGTGGTCGCGCGCCGGCCAGGTGATCGATCCCTGCGTCGCGCGGCCGACACTGAGCGGGGCCAGGTTGGCGGCCACAGCCACGGCCGAGCCGGTGCTGCTGCCCGACGGGTCGAACGGGCCATAGGGGCTGTGGGTCTGCCCGCCCACGGCGCTGAAGCTGTCTCTTATACACATCTGACGCTGCCGACGAGCGATCTAGTGTAGATCTCGGTGGTCGCCGTATCATTAAAAAAAAAAGTCAAAGTGCATATGATCGGCTGAGACGTATGCTTGATACTGATAAGAATGGCGAGCGAAGGACAAACCGATAACAAATAACACAAATACTAGCAGAGGAAAAACGACTACAGAACGAACGAACAAGA
>CALLZA010000778.1 GCA_937858165.1 uncultured Ardenticatenia bacterium | reverse complement strand
TTGCTACATGTCTTTGTGTTGTACGGTTTTTTTTTATTGTGTGCTGATTGTTTGTTATTATCTACAGCGCATCCAACTTGACAGTTTGTCTTTTTTTTTTTAATGACACGGCGACCACCGAGATCTCCCCTAGATCGCTCGTCGGCAGCGTCAGATGTGTATAAGAGACAGGAGCAACTCGCCGTTTTGCGACACGATAAACGAGCCGTAAGTGACCATGCCCTGGGCAACGGTATAGATTTTGGTGTCGTTGACGGCAAAGTGGTTGATGCGCTCATCCACGTCGTCATCGATCTGCACGAACTGAACGACACAGCCCATCGTCACCGGGCCAAAGCTCTCGATCGAGTGGTAGGGGTAGACGCCGTCATCGGGTACGAAGCTAAAGCTCCAAACGCGCTCGCCGGGCTCGGCGGTGTACTCCGGGCCGGGTTCGTTCTTATAGTTGTTGCGGCGGTATTTGATGACGAACGTGTGGCTGGGGTCGATGGTGAACGTGGCCGGACCTTCGCCCAGGAACGTGACCTCCGGCAGCAGGTCAACCTCCTGCTGCGGGATGCCGCCTGTGCCCCCCCGCGGGCCAATCATGCTCATCCAGGCGAAGATGAGCAGGGCGATGAAACCCAGAAATCCAATAAACTGCTTCACTACTTGCCTCCTGCCCGAATCATGACGGACAAACACGGGCATTTACCGGTACGACGCCACTGCGTCGGTCAGACGGATGTGTGAGCACATTCACCTGTCCATTACAGTTTATGTTACGCGAGCAATCTTACAATGAAGCTGACGTGAAAAGTGGGCGGGGCGAGCGTGAAACAGGGCGAAATCGGCAACAAAAAAGGGAGTTGCGGCCGCACAACTCCCTCTCTGATTGAACGATGGGTGCGTCTTTCGACGCATCGGCTTAGGCAGAACGCAGACGCAGGGCCATGAGGATGGCCGAGATGCCACCGACAACGGCGACCGCGCCCAGCACCCAGGGCAGCGTGGCCGTGGCGATCAGCGAGTTGCTGAGCAGGATGACGCCGAAGATGATGTTGATGACACCCAGGACGCCGATGCCCCAGCCCGCGCCGCGCAGGGCCTGGATGATGTTGACAACGCCCAGGACGATGGCCTGGATGCCCAGGACGATCACCAGGGTAAAGCCCAGAATAATTGCGCCCAGCGCCGGGGTGGTCAGGATGTAATAGCCGGCCAGGATGCCGATGATGCCACCGATGAGCTTCCAGCCCCAGGCGGAGCGATCGACGAAGATGCTGACGATCTCGAAAATACCCGAAATGAGCCAGTAGAGGGCCAGCACCTGCACGAAGAAGACCGTTGTGGTGGCGGGGTTAATGAAGAGGAGGACGCCGAGGATGACCAGGGCAATGCCCTGAACCAGGGGAATCCACCACGGCATGGCCCTTTTTTGTTCGGAAAAGGCAGCGGCAGCAGTAGCCATAATGTAAAACCTCCGATGACGAATAAGTCAAATTGACGGACGATAAAGCGGCCTAATGACGCAGTATAATGCTTCTCCCCTCAGAATACAAGTGTCAGCCCTGGCGACGCTCGCGAGGCAAGCGCATTTTGGCCTCAATAAATTCGCCGTGGCTCAGCTTCAGTCCCAGGGCGACAAGGCGGATCTGCTCGATCTCCTCGAACGTCGCCGCGCCGTCGGCCGCGGCCACGCCGAACAGCGCATCGAGAAAGCGTTGCCGCTCGTCAGCCGTCGTCACCTCGGCGAATTCGCGCACCAGACGATAGAAGTCCAGTGTCTCGCCGTCGGCCAGGGCGACTTCGACCACCAGCGCCGCCGACTCCTCCGGCAGCGACCAGGCGGCGCGCAGCGCCGCGACCATCGCCGCCCGCTCCGTCTCGGCCGCACCGTCGCTCACGTGGGCCACCAGCGCCAGCAACCCCCCGGCCAGCCCCAGCCGTCGCAACTCGCTGTCGGGCACGTCCCAGACCTGTCTCTTATACACATCTCCGAGCCCACGAGACCGTACTAGATCTCGTATGCCGTCTTCTGCTTGAAAAAAAAAAAAGAACATCAAAAATAACAAAAAAAAAAACAAAACAACAAAAAAAAAAAACCACAGCATACGTCAGAATGACAAAAGACACGATCGACACCAAATAGAAAGGACAAACGTGATAAGTGTTACATCTACAAGACTACAATCACGGAGCACACGAAATCAAGAAGCGAACGAGTGTCGTAGACA
>CALLZA010000777.1 GCA_937858165.1 uncultured Ardenticatenia bacterium | reverse complement strand
TGTGTCGTCTTAGTACATGTTTGTGATTTACAACTCTCTTCGATAGCCTGGTCGTCTCTTTTGTGTCAGTTGTGCCTGATAATTAATCTGTGTGTCTTTTGCTTTTATCTGGCTTCCTGCACGTTCTCCCGTGATGTGTCGTTGTTTTTTTTCAAGCAGAAGACGGCATACGAGATCTAGTACGGTCTCGTGGGCTCGGAGATGTGTATAAGAGACAGACCTGGCCCCTAGCCCCTAATCCCCATGTCGCCCGTATACTTCATCCACCTCAGCGACACCCACTTCGGCCCCACGCCGGAGTATGCGCGGCAGGGGCATCGGTCGCACCCCTACGCCCGCCACGTGGTGGAGATGATCAACCGGCTGCCGGTGCGGCCCGACTTCGTGATGCATACCGGCGATGTGACGACGCACCCGACGCCGGAGGCGTACGCGCTGGCGGCCGAGGTCTTCAGCGCGCTGGAAGTGCCCATCTACTACGCCACCGGCAACCACGACACCTCGGCCGACATCCACCGCTACCTGACGATGGGGCCGAAAGAGGATTGCCAGCCGGACACGGACACGCTGTCCTACACCTTCAGCGTGCGCGGCCACCGCTTCCTGGTGCTCGACGCCCGCGGCCCGGACGAGATCGACCCGCGCGGCCTGCTCTCGCCCCAACAGCTCGACGTGCTGCGCGCCGAAGCCACGCCCGACGGTCCGCCGCTGACCATCTTCACCCACTACCCGGCCGTGCGCCTCAACTCGCCGTGGATGGACGCCAACATGCTCATCTACAACGGTGAGGCGATGCACCAGGCGCTGTTGCCGGCGCGGGGGCGGTTGCGCGGCGTCTTCTTCGGCCACATCCACAACTCGACCCAGATCTTCCGCGACGGCATCCTCTACTGCGCCGTGGCCAGCACCTTCGCCGGCTTCACCACCTGGCCCAACGAAGAGATGATCAAGGCCGACCACGACGCCATGCCCGCCTTCAACTTCGTCCAACTGTTGCCCGATCAGACGATTGTGCAGCAGCGGCCGTTCGCCCGGCTGGCCGGGGAGGCGACGCGGAAGGCGGGGGAGAAGGATTACTCGCGGAATCTCGAAGATTAGTTGTCCTGCGACGAAGCCAGGATAATAAAGTCAACCACAGATTTCACAGATGACACAGATTGGCAGAGGCCAATTTGTGTCATCTGCGAGATCTGCGGTTTCTTCCTCTTTTATTCCCCATCCAGCGTCAACGTCTCGATGATCCGATTCGCCTCCGCCCAAACCGCTTCCGGCACAACCGCCCCCTGCTCAAAGTTCCGGTTACTGACCAGAGCGACGCTGAACAGCAAGTCGCCGCGGGCGATGGGCGCGGTGTCGTTATAGTACACCGCCCACGTCACACCCTCATGAACCAGCGCGTCGGCACTGATCGGCTCCCCCAGGAACAGCACATTATCCAGCGGCACGAACTCCCCGGCCCGGCCGCCGTACAGTTGCAGCTCAGCCTCCTCGCCCACCCGCGCCACGGCCATGCGCAGGGCGATGCCCAGTTCGTGGTAGGCCAGCGATAGCCGATGCGGGTTGCCGGCGGTAGGCTTGATGAGCGTCCAGCGGTCGTCGGGGTAGCGGAAGGAGAAGCCGTAGGTGTCGTTGTGGTAGGTGGGATAGGCGGCCCAGGCGGTCGGGTCGGCCGGCAGGGTGGCCGCCGGCAAGACGGGCGAGGCCACGGCCGGGACGCCGCTGTCGATCGGCAGATGCAGTTCGGCCAGCGTCTTGGTCGGCGGGAAGAAGCTCAGCCCGGCCAGCAGGCAGCGGCCGGCGTCGTCGAGCGTGCCGTTGGGATAGAGCAGCAGGAAGAGCCGCCCGTCCACCGGCAGATAGACGGCCGTATGCGCCACCACACCGGGCACGGGCGAGAGCATGACCCCCTCCACCCCGGCCACGACCAGCGGCGAGCGCGTCGCCGGCAGGTCGGCCAGTTGGGTCAACTCCTCGGCCACTATCGCCTCCAGTTCCTCAGGCTTTCGCTGGTAGAGCCCTGTCTCTTATACACATCTGACGCTGCCGACGAGCGATCTAGTGTAGATCTCGGTGGTCGCCGTATCATTAAAAAAAAAACATTACTAGCTCCCCTCAGAGTACAGCGTATACTATCGTAGTACAAAGATGGTAACGTATATTCTAGGTATCAGAGAATGTCAATACGATACAACTGTAATGAAAGCCAGAAGAGACGAA
>CALLZA010000776.1 GCA_937858165.1 uncultured Ardenticatenia bacterium | reverse complement strand
AATTGCGTCGATGCGCTGTTTTCTAGATCTGAGTGTGTGGACCTCCGCTTGTGGGATTTGTGGCGCCATGACATGCAGGACTTGAGCGAGTGCTCGTGTCGAATGTCTCATCGACTGTTGTTTATCTTGATGAGTGATTGATGTGTTGTGTTGTGTGTGTGTGTGTGTGTTGTGTGTGTTGTTTTTTGCAAGCAGAAGACGGCATACGAGATCTAGTACGGTCTCGTGGGCTCGGAGATGTGTATAAGAGACAGAGATATGCTTCTGGCCCTGCCGGGGGACCAGGTTGCCATCCACTATCAAATGCGGCTGGATGACGAGCGGCTCATTCGCTCTACCTACAGCGGCGATCCGTTGCGCTTTGTTGTCGGCAGCGACGGCAACCAATTTGCGAACTTGGTGTTGGGAATGAGAGAAGGGCAGTTCCGGAACTTCACTATTCCTGCACACGACATGTTCGACAATATGGCGACGGGCAGCGTGACTCTGACAGTTAAGTTGGTCAGCATAGTGCGTCCTTCGTTTGATGCGACATCAGGCCAACCGGGTGGCATATCGTTTGCCTGATTGCTACTCATTCCCCCCAACCACTTCGCGTACTTCTTCATCTGAAGTATCGGGCCGTGCGCCTGTTCTGAGACCCTAAGAAGACCTTCCAGTTTAGTTTATCAAACTCGTACGAGAAATTGTAAACGAAGGACTGTAGAAACTACCCTTACGGCCACGGAAACGCCGTCCCCTCCATCCCATAATAGCCCGCCGGAACAACAGCACCTCCTCCGCCCCCCACCCTACCGCTTCTGAAACGGCAAGTACGCCCAGTTGGTATACTCAATCCCCGTGCCCGGCTGCCAGTCGGGCGACTCGCCCAGCGTCGCCAGCGACCGCAGGCCCGTCCCGTCGCGGCCGATGATCCACAGTTCCGATGGGTCGCCGATGGCGTCGATGAACTCGAAGACGATCTCCTGGCCGTTGGGCGAGACGCTCAACCCCCCGGCGTAGTCGTCGGCGAAGTCGGTGATGGGCGTCAGGCTGTTCTCGGCCAAGCGGTACTCGTAGAGGTTGCTGTTCTGCGACAGGCTGTCGGTGATGGCGAAGATGAAGCCCGATCCGTCCGGCAGCCAGTCGAGACCCAGGACAAGCTCGGCGGCCGACTTGTCGATCAGCGGCGTGCCGCCGTCGGCCGCGCCGGGCAGAACGACGCTGATGTGGTTGAGGTCGCCATAGAGGATGCGCTCGTCGGTGGGCGACCAGGCCAACGCGTTGGCGATGACCCCCGCGCCGGGGGCCAGGAGTAGCCCGTCCGGCCCGCCGATGGGCGGGTTGGCGGCGATCTGCGACAGGATGCCCTCGTAGAAGAGGAAACCGATCTTGCCGCCGCTGCGATGCCAGGCGGGAGTGGTCGCGCCCATGTTGGCGTAGACGTTGCCCGACGGCCGCAGCACCAGCCGCGCCGGGGCCGTCACCGTCTGCCCGGGTTTCACGTCGACCAGCAGGGCCGGGTCGAACCAGCGGTAGTGGCCGTTGATGGCGATGGGCTGCTGGCCGAAGTTGCCCAGGTCGGCCACGTTGTGGAGCGTCACGTTGACCACCGCCCCGGGGGCGATGGTCACCACCTGGGCCGTGGCCGCGCCTTCGACGTAGATCAGGAACTGCGACAGGTTGGCGACGGCGTTTTCGATCTGGAGGGTGACGCTGCCTTTGGCAAAACCGGCCAGGTCGGCGCAGCGCGGCGAGTTGGTGACGCGTTTCAGCCCCGTGCCGTCGGCCCGGATGGTGTAGAGGTCACTGTCGTAGATGGAGCAGGTCGACTGGTAGTCGGAGGCAAAGGCCAGCCCCCCGCCGTCAGGCCGCCATTGCAGCCCGTGGATTCCCTTGAACCCGACCGGCAGCGCCTCTTGCCACAGCAGGCGGTCGTTCTGGCCGTCGCTGTCCACCAGCCGGATGGCGTTGCCCCGTTCATAGGCGATGACGCCGGCGACCCCCGGCGCGGCGCGGCTGACCAGCGGGATGAGGACGGCCGACAGGAGTACCACGGCGATGATGACGACGATGAAACGGACGGTGCGGCGCGACATGCGATCCTCCTCGCCAAATGCGACGGCGGGACTGCCCCAGTTGTTAACCCCGGCCGCAGCGGCGCGGCCAGATTAACCGGAGACAGTAACCCCAGAGAGAGAAGTTGTCACGACGCGACGCGTCAGGTTGCTTACTGCCAGGGGAAGGGCGTCGGCTCCAGCCCGTAATACGCCTCCACCACCCGTCGGAACAGCGGCGCGGCCGCCTCTGACCCTTCGCCGGTGTGCTCCAGCACCACGGCGATGGCCAGCTCCGGCCCGTCCACGGCCCGTCCGTCGGCGGTTGTGAACGGCTCGGCCGGGGCGTAGCCGGCCAACCCCGCCGGGGGGCCACCCGGGGGGGCGTGGGCCGGGCCCGCCCTGCGCCCCCCGGGGGCGGGGGGCGTTACCGGGCCGGGTGTGGGCGGGCGGCGGCGCGCGCGGGGGTCGCGCCACCGCACGCCGCGGAGCAGACGGCGAGGCGGCGCGCGGGCGGGGCGGGGGG
>CALLZA010000775.1 GCA_937858165.1 uncultured Ardenticatenia bacterium | reverse complement strand
ATGTATGCAGGAGACAGAGCCGTAGTGTAGGAGAAGTTTGGGGGCGCAGTGGATGGGATATGCTGATCATGTAGCAGCTGACGTCGGAGTTGAATCTGGGAGTGTGTGGAGTGTGTGTTTTTTTTTTCAAGCAGAAGACGGCATACGAGATCTAGTACGGTCTCGTGGGCTCGGAGATGTGTATAAGAGACAGACTGGGAACCGACGACGGCCGACGCGGCCACGTTCCGCATCTTCCTGAACCCCCTCATCAACTGGGTTTGGGCCGGCGGTGTCATCTTCATTATCGGCACGCTCATCGCCGCCTGGCCGGAGCGCGAGCGAGAGCAAGCCCCGGCGCGGGCGCGCAAGCCGGCCATTGCGGCAGGGGATTAGGCCGACCGCGGATGGCCGACCGCTGACCGCCGCAAGAGTGCTTCCGGCTGCGGTCGGCGGACATATGAAGAACATTATGCACAACCGCATCCTAATCCGCTTCCTCCTCCTGGCTCTGCTGGTCTTGTTACCGGCCACCGTCTACGCCCAGGACGACATCAGCGACGACGAAGTGAACGAGGTTGCCAAGGACCTCTACTGCCCGGTGTGTGAATCCACGCCGCTGGACGTCTGCCCGACGCAGGCCTGCGCCGACTGGCGCGAGCTGATCCGCACCAAACTAGCCGCCGGCGAGACCCGCCAGGACGTGCTGGAGTACTTCGCCCGGCAGTATGGCGACGGCGTGCTGGCTGACCCGCCCCGGCGCGGCGTCAGCCTCATTGTCCTGTGGGTGCTACCGGTGCTGCTGGTGCTGCTGGGCGGGTTGCTCTTGTTCCGTCTGCTGCGCGGCATGCGCGTGGCCCCGGCCACGACTGCTGGCCCCCTGCCCGGCCCTATCCCGAAGGGCGAGGCGGCAACGCCTGCGCCGAGCGCCAAGACGGGCGATGAATCGCTCGACGACTACATCGCCCGCGTTGAACGCGAATTAAAAGGATGATTCAGAGAAGAGTCCACCGATCACACCGATTTTTATCCTAATAATCGGTGTGATCTGTGGACATCTTCTTACCAGGACCAAACATGAGCGAAACGATTCCCACCACCTCATCCGCGGTTGACCAGCCGGTCAAGGCCCGCCGCCCGCTGCGCCTGTCGATGGTGCTGCTGTGGGTGGGCATCATCGCCCTGCTGGCGATGCTCGGCTGGGGGCTGCTGAACACCACCGCCGCCCGGCCCGAAGTGGGGCAGCCCGCGCCCGACTTCGACGTCGAGTTCTTCGACGGCTTCGGCTGGGACGGCCGCACCACCGCCAACCTGCAAGACATGCGCGGCCAGGTCGTCGTGCTCAACTTCTGGGCCTCCTGGTGCGTCGAGTGCCGCGACGAGACGCCGGTGCTGGAAAGCGCCTGGCAGAAGTACGCCGATCAGGGCGTCGTCGTCCTCGGCGTGGCCTATGCCGACGTAGAGCCGAACTCACTGGCCTACATGGACGACTTCGGCGTCACCTTCCCCCACGCCCCTGACCTGGGCACCGACATCTCGCAGACCTACGAGATCACCGGCGTGCCGGAGACGTTCATCATCGACAAAGATGGCGTCATTCGCCACGTGCAGATCGGCGCGGTGAACGAGGCCATGCTCGACCAGATCATCCCCGAACTGCTGGCTCAGTAGCCGGCGCAGGAGCATCGTTGTGATCGCCGGACTTACCCTCGGTTCTGTTTTGCTGGGCATCGCCCTGCTGCTGCTGGTTATCCTCTACCTGGCCTGTCTCTTATACACATCTGACGCTGCCGACGAGCGATCTAGTGTAGATCTCGGTGGTCGCCGTATCATTAAAAAAAAAAAAAATGACAACAAGGGGGTGGAATCGAACACATAAAAACAATAACTAACAAACGAACATAAGAAAAGGACAGAGACGAGTGAGAGATGAG
>CALLZA010000774.1 GCA_937858165.1 uncultured Ardenticatenia bacterium | reverse complement strand
GTCCTGTAGTGATGATTAGCGCTATGCTCTTGTGGATCTGCGAGACTGTGTTCTATGTGTACGATGATAGTCGTAGTTTGAAGTTGTCGTTGTTTTGTTTGTTGTTTCAAGCAGAAGACGGCATACGAGATCTAGTACGGTCTCGTGGGCTCGGAGATGTGTATAAGAGACAGTAAGGAACAGTCACGCGACTCATAGCGTTTGCCTCAAATAAGCTTCCCAATTGTGTAGGGCAGACACAGACAACACGCTAACCATACCCAAGAACTGTAGCACAATCGCTGGACATTCACAGCGTAGCCGTTAGTTCAAAAACCCCTGCTCCCGCAAGTATCTAAACACCGTCTCAGAGAATTCCTGATGCGACTCGCGGGTGTACTTGACCATGGTGTACACCTGCGCCAAATTCTGCACGCCCGACTCTTCGATCATCGCCCGCAGCCGGGGGAAGCTCATGTACCGCTCCCAGCCGCGGCGCTCGCGCTCGGCGTAGATGGCGCGGATGTCGTCGTCGCTGGTGTCGTGGTAGGTCTCGTGGTGGACGAGGCCGCTCAGGGGTAGGCGGTCGCGCGGGGCGGGGTCTTCGTCGGGCCAGCCGAGGGAGAAGCCGACGACGGGGAAGACGCCGGGCGGCAGGCACAGGATGCGGCCGATCTGGTCGCAGTTGGCCAGCGTGCTGCCCATGTAGCAGATGCCCAGGCCGCGCGCCTCGGCCGCCAGGGCCACGTTCTGCGAGACGAGCGTGGCGTCGATGGCGGCGATCATGAAGCTCATGAAGTTGTCGAAGTTGTCGGGCGCGTCGCTCAGGCGCAGCCAATGGCGCATCCGGCGAAAGTCGGCGCAGAAGGTCAGCAGCACCGGCGCGTCGAGCACCATGCTCTGCTCCATGTGCGGTTCGTAGAGGCGTTCGCGCAATGCCCGGTCGCGGGTGACGATGATGGAGTAGGTCTGCATGTTGCCCGACGACGAGGCGCGCGTGCCGGCGTCGAGCAGTTCGGTCAGCAGGTCGTCGGGGACGGGGACGGGGCGGTAGCGGCGGATGGAGCGGTGGGCGTGGATGGTTTCGATGGTATCCATGAAAGGGGAGTATGCCCCAATTCGATAGACCTGTCAGGTCTATCGAATTGGGGGCCAGGGCACGAACTTACAGCGCCTTGCGGTACAACGTGTCCGTCTGCTCCACGAGGAAGCCGCACTCCTCATAGACGCGCATGGCCCCGGTCAGGTTGTCGGCGTCCACGTGGAGAGCCGAGGCGGTCATGCCGGCGTCGCGCTGGGCGCGCAGGCTGAGGGCGATGAGGGCCCGCGCCAGCCCTTGGCGGCGGTAGGGGCGGCGGACGCTAATGAACTCGGTGTAGCCGCGATGGCGGCCGAAGCGCTCGTTCTCAGCGTGGTCAATGTAGGTACGCACCTGCCCGGCCACGTCGCCGGTGGCCACGTCCCAGGCCACTTGCCACAGCTCTGGCTGGAACCAGACCGGGTGCGTTAACCAGCGCTGGTAATCCTCTTCATTCGGCTCGCTGACCCCCCAGTGGTCGTGGAACGCATCGATGTCGGCGTCCCAGAGGGCGCGATACTGTTCTGGCCGGACGGGGCGCACCTCCAGCCCCGGCGGCAGAGGGAAGTCGGGGATGTCGTCGAGCGTCGGTCGCACTCGCAACTGGAAGTAGCGCATTGCCTGATAGCCGTTTGATTCCAGTAATTGGGCCTGATAGCGATTGCCCTGGGTGGCGAACCCCTGCAAGATGTGGGGCCGGCTCGTCTCGTGGGCGGCGAGCCCCCGCGCCCGGCGCTCCGCCCACAATAGCGCGGCGCGGCCGATGCCGCGGTTGCGCCAGGCCGGATGCAGAAAGTGGGCGATGGCGTAGATGCGAGGGCCGTTCTCTTCGTCCCACCAGCGGACGTGCCAGAAGCCGGCCAGCGCGCCATCTACCTCGGCCAGCAGTATGTCGTTGGCCGGGTCGAAGTGCTCGCCCGGCTTGTAGTCGTCGGCTAGCTCCTCGATGGTCATGTTATATTCGTCGCCGTTGAAAGCGGCGCGCTCGTTGGTCAGGCGAACCATGGCCGGGTAGTCGCTCTCGCCGCGAAAGTGGCGGAAGAGGAGGCCGGGTATGGCTGGGGCTTCGGGTACGTCAATCAAATCGGGCAGAGGTAATAGGGACATGGCCATTCTTTCCTGAGCCGCACGATGCGACACTCGACCGAGTTTACACCGGCGCTATACTTCCGCCCATGATCCATCAGGCTGCTGTGGAAGGACTTTGATGCCCGCCCCGAGCTCCATCGTCACGGCGCTTGCTCCCGTTGCCACCGCGCTGGGCGTCAACGCCGTGCCCGTCGCGGCCGTGTTTGCCGCGGACGCGCCGCCGGAGACGGTCATGGTGCTCTACTTTATGGAGAACCTGGTCACGGTCTTGCTAACGGCCGCGCTGGTGCGGCTGCTGGCCCCGGCGCGCGACGAGAGTTCACGCAACCACCGCACACGCCGCTCGCTGCTCCAGACCTATCTACTGGTGGCGCTGGGCTTCACGCTGGTCAACGGAGTGTTCATCGCCGCGTTCGTCGGGCTGTTTCTGCGTGTGGCCATCCCGCGGCCGGTGCTCGTTCTGGGGCTAGGGCTGATCATCATCTTCGAGTTGATCGCCTTCGCCGCCGGCTACTTCCGACTGCGGCCGCTTAGCATCGCCCGGGCCGAGAGCGTGCTGGAACGGACGCTCGGCCGCGTCTTTCTGCTCCACCTGGGGGTCTTCATCGGCGTCTTCCTGGCCGCGGCGTTCGCGTCCTGGTTTGTCTGGCCGTTTATTGTCCTGAAGACGATTACCGACGTCGGCCAGGCCTTGCAGGCGCTCGGCCGGCGTGCGCCAGACGGAGCGCCGGAAGCGCCACCGGCCTGATCACGCCCGGCTATTGGAATAGGCTCATAATGCCCTGCCCGGTGGCCAGGGCAGCCGCGGCCAGCGCGCCGAAGTAGATGATCGTGCCCAGCAGAAAAAGATAGCCCAACAGAATCAGCAGGCCGTCGCGCTGCAGCAGCCCGGCGGCCAGCAGCAGGATGCCCCAGGCGGGCAGGGTGTTGCTGAACGGGATGAGGCCCAGGGGGAAGATGAGCAGCACGCTGCCCAGCAGCAGCCCCAGCCCGGCCAGGCGGTTCATGGCCCCGGTTTGTGTCAGCCGGCTCAGGCGCGGGTGGCTGATGCGGTCGACGCGGCTGAACGTCTTGGCCCCGCGTTCGATGGCCTGCTTCAGCTTGGTGGCGTCAATGGGCCGGTCGAGCAGCCGGTCGGGCAGCCAGGGTACGCGGTTGAACGTGACACCCAGCGAGATGAGAATGGCCACCAGGCCGAAGACGGTGCTGACGCCGGGGATGGAGATGGGCACGAGGAACGGAATGGTCAGAAACATCAGGCCCAGCAGCAGCCCTTGCTCGCCCACCAGGGTCAGCAGTTCGCGCACGGTCACCTGCGCGCCGGTGATGGCGTTGGCCATGGCCCGTAGCGTGTCGCTCAGGGGCAGGGTCGAGTCGCGGAATTCGACTGTGGTCTCGTCGTCGTCGAGGTTCTGTAGTTGTTCGCGCATGGCGTCGTCAATCCTTGGCATGAAAACGACCGGCGGACAGCCAACCGGTCGTCGTGATGAGGCACGTTCGGCCTGTTGCCGCGCAGTGTAGCAGCTGTCTCTTATACACATCTCCGAGCCCACGAGACCGTACTAGATCTCGTATGCCGTCTTCTGCTTGAAAAAAAAAAACACATAACCAGACGACTCTCAGTTCCTCCGACTGAAAGAACTCATAGTGACACAGCGCACA
>CALLZA010000773.1 GCA_937858165.1 uncultured Ardenticatenia bacterium | reverse complement strand
CTTCTTTCTGCAGCGTTGACTCTCTATCTTCTTTTTTCATTTGTTCACTCGTATTTCATTTTATACTCTGGCGCTCCCGCTCTCTCCCTTCTGTTTATATTTTTTTTTTTTATAGTGCTGCGGCACCCACCATGACCCCCACACGTCCCCCCGCCGGAGCGGTAGGGGTTGAAAAGAGACCAGCCCCCCCCCCCGCCACAGCACCACCCGCTCGCCGGTGACAAGGTCGCTGGCGACGGCGGCAAAGGGGATGGCCAGGTCGCGCACATCGAACTCGCCGATCTTGTCTTCAACCCAGTGTTCCAGACGGTTAAAAGTAATCAGGCCGTTGGCGGACAGGAGCGGCCGCGACACGCTCCACCAGCCGGTGCGGGCCGCGTTGGCCTTTAGCTCGTCGATGCTGAGGCCGGCGCAGTATGACGCGCCGATAATAGCCCCCATGCTGGTGCCGGCCACGCAGTCGATGGGCACGCCGGCCTCTTCCAGCACGGACAGCACGCCGATGTGGGCCAGCCCACGAGCCACGCCCCCGCCCAACGCCAGGCCTACGCGCAACCGCCCACTGTTACTGCTCATGGCGCGTCCTTCTTTCCCAGACCTGACAGGTGTTCCGACATCTGTACAGGTCGAGATACCACCTTCTACTGCGGCCACTCCGTATCGACCTTCATGGCGCAGCCGACGAGTTCTGTGGCTGCCTTGGGCGACTTGAGGACAGTCATCATATTGCCCTTCAGCTTGAGCTGGCCGGACATGATGCCGCGGATGGGGTCGATCTTCTTATCCATAACCTTGTGCCACACATCGAGCGGCGCGCGCAACTCGAAGGCCACCGGCTTGTTCGTCGGGTCTTCGACAAGGTAGGCGTCGCGCGCCTTGCCGTGCCAGAGGTCGAGGTAGAGATAAGTGTCCTTGGGCATCGCCGGGCCGGCGGTGGTGATGAAGTAGAAGTCGCCTTCCCAGTGCGCGGCAGCCTTGGCATACGCCTCGCTGTTGTTAACCTCGTGCATCAGCGCCTTGGCCCACTCGTCGGTCGCGAACTTGATCCCCATATCGTGCTCTCCCGTCTACATATTGTGCGTGTGAATGTCACTCTGTGGTGCGGATAGAATAGCATAACCAAGGGCCAAACGCCATAACAGACCGTCTCCCACAGGGCAAAGGAGCCAGCGCCCTCTTCCCTATCTTAATTCCTAATTCCTAACTCCTAATTTCCCTTCCACTCCGCCCGCCGCCGCATCATGAACGCCTGCGCCCCTTCCAGGAAGTCCTGTGTGCTGAACAACTGGCTCTGCGCCCAGCCTTCCAGTATCAGGCCACGGTCGATGTCGGCCAGACCGTCGATGACCCGCTTGGCCATACCCACGGCCAGCGGCGCGGCCGCGGCGATCTCGGCCGCCAGCGCGTCGCCCGCCGCGGCCAGTCCATCGGGCGCTACAACGCCGTTAACAATGCCCCACCGCTCGGCCTGCGCCGCGTCGATGCGCCGACCGGTGAAGATCAGCTCCTTGGCCCGCGCCGGGCCGACGAGTCGTGTCAGTCGCGTCGTGCCGCCCACGTCGGGGATGATGCCCAGCAGTGTCTCCGGTAGACCCAGCGCCGTGCCCTCGGCCGCCAGCCGCAGGTCGCAGGCCAGCGCCAGCTCCAGCGCCAGCCCCAGACAGTGGCCATGTAGCAGAGCAATGGTCGGCAGTTCCAGCCGCTCCAGCCGGTTGAGCACGCCCTGGAACTCGTCAGTGATCGAGCGCATGCGCTGCTGCCAGTGGGGGCCGTGGCTCTCGGCCAGCCCCAACAGGGTGCTGACGTCGATGCCGGCCGAGAAGCTCTCGCCCGCGCCGCTAATCAACACAGCGCGCAGGCCCGGCGTGCGGTTGGCCTGCGTCACGGCAGCGTCGAACTGCCGGAACATCTCGGCATTGATGGCGTTGCGCTTCTCCGGCCGATTGAGGACGATCTCGAAGGTGGTCTCGCGTTGGTGGGTAATGACTAGCTCGCTCATGGCTGCCTCCGCAGTGGATTATTCCACAAAAGGCAAAGAACCTCACGCTAAGATCGCTAAGGACGCCAAGAAGAGACTCTTCTTGGCGAGCTTAGCGTCCCTGGCGTGAGGTCTCTTCTTTGAATGCCCCCGAACCAACGGCTACTTAAGGTCGTAGCTGAACGGCGCGAACGAGATCGGGATCAACTTGATGTGCTGCTTGGCAAAGGGGATGCCAATGATGGTGATGGCCAGCAGCCCGGCGCCGATTAGATGGGCGATGGCGATCTCCCAGCCGAATAGGACGATCCAGATGATGTTGAACAGCAACGGCAAACAGCCATCGCCGCGCTCACGATAGACGACTTCCTTGCCGAACGGGGCCAGTGTCGCTACGCCGAGGCTGATGACCCGCAGGCCGAACGGGATGCCGATGATGGTCAGGCACAACACAATGCCACCCAAGATGTAGCCCAGGCCGGCAACGAAGCCGCCGAAGATCAACCAGATGAGATTACCGAAAAAGCTCATGTTATCCTTGTCGTTGAGATTCCGAATCTGGAATCCAGAGAACTATACGCCGGCGCGGTCAAAACGTTTCACTGCCCGGCGGTCAACTGCTCATTCAACCAACTGATGATCAGGACGGACAACTCCGGCGTGGCGGCGAACATGTTAGTGCCGTGGCCGGCGTTCTCATACAGCTGCACCGTTGCCCCACCGGCTACCTCGGCCAGGGCACGAACGCTGTCGGCCGAATACGGGTCGTCTTCGCTGGCAACCAACAACAGCGGTCGGCCACCATAGGCAACCAACTGATCCTCGGTCGTCACACCGCGATAGTCCAGCCCCGGCGACAACAGGGCCACCGCGCCCACGTCAGCCCGATCCGCGCCCAGCCGCAGGGCCATGTTCGCCCCGATGCTGGCCCCGACGACGGCCGTGCGCGACTCGTCCACCGTCTCCAGGGCGGCGAACGCATCCCAGACGCGGCCCAGGTCGTCGGCGGCCAGCGTCCAGTCTTGCGCCCCGCCCGTCTCACCGTGGCCACGCATGTCCACCACGAGCACCGCATAGCCCGCGGCGACCAGATCGGCGGCCAGCCCCACCTTGCCCCAGACGGTGCGGTCGTCGCCCAGCATGTGGAGCAAGATGATGCCCGGGTCGGCGCCGCTGGTGAGTGGCGTCAGCAGCGTGGCCTGAATAGGTAGGCCGTCGGCCGCCTCGATGGTCATGCGCTCGGCCGCACCGACGGCTAAGACTGGCGCGTCGGTCGGCGCGCCGGTCGCCGTCTCGGCCGGCGCGCGCGTCGGTTCACTGGGGAGCGCGGTTGCGACCGGAGCATCTGTCGCCAGGACTTCATTGGCCGTCTGCGTAACCTCGACCCCATTGGGTGGCGTCTCGCCCGCCCCGCCGCAGGCGGCCAAGAGGAGAATTAACAGGATCACGACACTCTGTTTCATTCCTTCACCTCCCGCTACGCGCTCGAATCGGCCAATCGGGCCAGGAGCCTGTGGCGAAAGGAAGTATATCACGTAGCCCGGACAGGAATGAGCCTGCACTACGCCCTGGGACGCCAATCGTCTATAATGCCCCACCATGAGCGACACGACTACTGTCTCTTATACACATCTCCGAGCCCACGAGACCGTACTAGATCTCGTATGCCGTCTTCTGCTTGAAAAAAAACAACACACACACTCGACTCCATACATAATCTTAACAACAACACTACAAAGACAACACGTAACACACTACGACAGCACATATACCACAGACCACAGTACAGTTGCCACTCAAATCCATACCCAACTAACACACGGAGAACAAGCAA
>CALLZA010000772.1 GCA_937858165.1 uncultured Ardenticatenia bacterium | reverse complement strand
TTTTACACTCCCCAGTACTGTCTGATGACCACATCTCTGTGGTCAGGCTCTATTGTTCTCTAGTGTACTCAGAGGTTGACGTTCGAACGTGTCTCTTACCGTGTCTCTCTAGTATATGCGTTAGATTATTGCTCGTTATACGCTATCTCTGTCTTTGTTTTTTTTTTTGTGTTTTTTTTTTTAATGATACGGCGACCACCGAGATCTACACTAGATCGCTCGTCGGCAGCGTCAGATGTGTATAAGAGACAGCGTCGGCGCGGCGCTGGTGTTGTATGAGTTGGGGGAGATGGGGGCGGCGGGTGAGTGACGAAGAGTCCGGCAGGATGCCGGCGAACCGGGCGGAGGCGCGGCGCATCGCCGACGAGTTGCGGGGCGTGGCCGCCTTCGGGTTGAACTTCGCCCGCCCGGGGTCGTTCGACGCCGAGCGTTGGGAGCTGGTGCTGGCCGCGGCGGCGCGACTGGCGGCATTGAACGGCGACGGCGCGGCCGACGACCTGCTGGCCCGCTACCACGCCAACCACTTCGACATCGGCCCGGTGGCCAGCGGCGAGGCGGCCGTCTTCCACGAGGGGCGGCTGCTGCTCATCCGCCGCAGCGACGACGGGCTGTGGGCGCTGCCCGGCGGCATCACCGACCCCGGCGAGACGCTGGCGCGCACGGCGCAGCGCGAGTTGTGGGAAGAGGCGGGGCTGGCCGGGCGGGTGGTCGCGCTGCTGGGCGTCTTCGATTCACGCCTGTGGCAGAGCGATAAGCGCATCCACTTCTACCACGCCGTCTTTCGCATCGAGGTCGACGACCCCCAGCCGCAGCCGACGGCCGAGAGCACGGCCGCGGCCTACTTCGCCGAAGACGACCTGCCGCCCCTCTCCCCCGGCCACCACCGGCGCGCGCCGTTCGTCCTGCGGCAGATGCGGGGCGACGCGCCGATCCCATGGTTCGATCCGCCGGAAGAGTGAAGAACCTCACGCAAAGCTTTGCGCCCTTGGCGATCTCTGCGTGAGGTTCTTCGCCGCTAATCTCCTTGCGCTATATACTCGATATGCGTCGTTCGTTACGGCGAAGCGACCGGAACGCCTATGCCCATTACCGCCAAGACTCAACTCATTGGCCTGCTCGGCTGGCCCGTCGGCCACAGCATCAGCCCGGCCATGCACAACGCCGCCGCCGCCGCGCTGGACCTCGACTGGGCCTACGTGCCGCTGCCGGTGCGACCAGAGGCGCTACCTTTGGCGCTGGGCGGGCTGGCGGCGCTGGGCTTGCGCGGCGTCAATGTGACCGTGCCCCACAAGACGGCCGTGCTGCCCTACCTGGACGCCGTCTACCCCGTGGCCCAACTCATCGGCGCGGTCAACACCATCGTCGTCACCGACGGCCGTCTGACCGGCTTCAACACCGACTGGTCGGGCTTCCTGGCCGACCTGACAGAGCTAGGCCTGGCCCTCAGCGGGCGCGACTGCCTGGTGCTGGGCGCGGGCGGCAGCGCACGGGCCGTGGTCTACGCCCTAGCCTCGGCCGGGGGGCGCGTCACCGTGCTGGCCCGGCGGCCGGAGCAGGCGGCGCAACTGGTGGCCGAGCTGGGCACGGCACTGCCCGACGCCGGGCTGACGGCCGGGCCGCTGTCGGCCGCGGCCGAGATCGCCGGCGGCGTCTACCACCCGGTCATCGTCAACACCACGCCGCTGGGCATGGCCGGGGCCAACGCCAATCTGTCCCCCTGGCCCGACGGCCCCCTGCCGGCCGCTGCGCGCCTGCCAGCCGCTGCGCTCCTGCCAGCCGATGCCTTTGTCTACGACCTGGTCTACAACCCGCCGCTGACGCCGCTGCTGCGCCAGGCGCAGGCCGCCGGGGCGCGCACCGCCAACGGGCTGGGGATGCTGGTCAACCAGGCGGCCGAGGCGTTTGAACTGTGGACCAACCGCCGGCCGGATCGTGAAGTCATGCGCGCGGCCATAGGATAAGAACCTCACGCAAAGCGCCAAGGACGCCAAGTAAGAATTTCCCCTGGCTTCTATGGAGACAACCGCATGACCACGACGCAATCCGGCCTGCTGCTGATCGCCGACATCTCCGGCTACACGATGTTTCTCAGCGCATCGGAACTGGACCATGCCCAGGAAATTCTCAGCACCCTGCTGAACGGGCTTATTGACCACACCCGGCCACCCTTTGTCATTTCACGCACGGCCGGCGATGCGGTCATCAGCTACGCCGTCGGCCGGACCTCCCTCCTTGGCCAAACCTTCGTTGAGATTCTCGAGGATACCTATATCGCCTTTCGCCGCTCGATCGAACTGATGGTGCTGAACAACAACTGCAAGTGCGCGGCGTGCAGCCATGTGAGTGCCCTCGATCTTAAGTTCTTCGTCCACTATGGCACTTTCGCCCTGCAAACGCTTGGCGCTCATGTCGAGTTGGTCGGCAGCGACGTCAACCTGATCCACCGGCTGCTGAAGAACAGTATCGTTGAAGACACCGGCTTTCGCGCCTATGTCGTCTACACCTCGGCGGCCGTCGACGCACTGGGGCTGGCTGACATGACCTCGGCCATGACGCCCCATCAGGAAAGTTACGATCACCTGGGCGCGGTGGATCTATTCGTGCAGGACGTCCATCCGGTTTGGGAGACGCGCGGCGCCGAGACAGACGTAGACATTGCGCCCGGCGAGGTGCTGGTGACCGTCGAGCGCGACTTCCCGCTGGCGCCGCACCTGATGTGGGACGCCATGAGCCGGCCGGCGTTTCGCGCGTCGTTATTTGGCGCGATCAGCCAAACCACGACCAACCGGCATGACGGCCGTATCGCGCCGGGCACAGAAATTCACTGCGATCACGGCGATAGGGCCACAGTGCATCGGATGCTGACCTGGCGGCCTTTCGAGATGATGTTGAGCGAGAACCAGACGCCGGTGCCTGGGGCCACATGTTATATGCGTTATACGTTGATTCCCAGCGCAACAGGTACATGTCTGGAAATCGCCGTCAGTCGAGGACGTGGCCCGGCGGTTAAGCGTTATCTCGTAAACGTGATGGGGAAGCGAATGCTGCCGGGCGTGTTGAGCGCCGGTCTGGAGCAATTGGCCGCTCAACTGGAAGCCCCCGACGCGCCCGCCCCTCAGAACTAACATCCCTAACGCCCGAATCCCCAGCCCCATCAGTCCCGCCCTCTCCCACAGGGCGAGGGAACATCTTCATTGACCGACTGAATACTGAATACTGCTTACTGATCACTGTATAATCCCCCCATGATCCTCGGCATGGACTTCGGCACAACCAACAGCGGCATGGCCGTCTACGACGGGCGGGCCGTGCAGGTGCTGCCGCTCGACCCGGCGGCCCCCAACCCGCGCGTGGCCCGCACGGCGCTCTACATCACCAACGAGCAGGGTATCACCATCGGCCGCGCCGCCATCGACCGCTACTACGAGCACAACCTCAACCGCCCGGTCAGGATGCAGCGCATCTGGGTGGGCGAAATCGAGGTCATGGCCGATAAGGTCTACTACGTCACCGACGTTTACACCTGGGCCGACGCCCTCTCGCCCGGCCGCCTCTTCCTGTCCATCAAGACCGGCCTGCGCGACGTGAACTACCCCGGCACGGTCATCGGTCAGTTCTACTACTCCTGTCTCTTATACACATCTGACGCTGCCGACGAGCGATCTAGTGTAGATCTCGGTGGTCGCCGTATCATTAAAAAAAAAAAAAAAAACCAAAAAAAAACACAGAAAAAAAAAAAAAACAAAAACAATAAACGCTATGTAATAAAAAAGACAAAGCCAGAGCACAACACAAACAAGAACCGAATAA
>CALLZA010000771.1 GCA_937858165.1 uncultured Ardenticatenia bacterium | reverse complement strand
TCATGCTGCTCTCATATGTCATGTTTGGTTTGTTGTGTCGGTGTTGTCTATTTGTCAGCGACTGCGTTCTTTGTTTTTTTTAATGATACGGCGACCACCGAGATCTTCACTAGATCGCGCGTCGGCAGCGTCAGATGTGTATAAGAGACAGACCTGGATGTACTGGCTATCCACTTGCAGGGTGTCGATCACTTCCGGCTGGAAGATGTAGTTGCCTTCGGCATCGAACTCAATGGTGAACGGCGGATCCTCGATGGTGTTGCCCGCGGCGTCGGTGACGACCAGTTGGCCGTTGCGATCCAGGTGGGCGCGAGCGACGATCTGACTGTCGTCATCGACGATGACGATGTTGCCGTCGGCGTCGGTCATGTGGTGAATGATACTCGGCCGATAGAGGTAACCGCCGTTGGCGATGACCGATGTCATCTGCGCCTGTTGCAGCGGCGTGGCGGTCATGAACCCCTGGCCGATGCCCAGGTTGTAGTCGTCGCCGGTGGACCACGGCTCGCCCTGCGTCTGGCGCTTCCAGGCGCGGGTCGGCAGATTGCCCTCGGCCTCCAGCGGCAACTCGATGCCCTGGATACGGCCGTAGCCGAACTGGCTGCCGTAGACATCGATGCGGTCCACGGTCAGCCCCTCGACGAACTCGCCGTCCTGGTCGAAGCCGCCGCTGATTTTATAGAAGTAGACGTCGCACGAGTTGGCAAGGCCCAGCCGCATATTCATGGAGCCGTGGCCGGCCAGGTTCCAGCAAACGAAAGGCTGAACGCGGCCAGGGTCGTTGGGCGCGAAGCGGTTGGGGATTTCGATGGTGCCGGGATCGAACAGGAAGCGTTCCGGCGAGACGACCGCCTCTTGCAGCGCCGCCGCGGCGGGAACGAGCTTGAACGTGGAGCCGGGCGGATAGGTGCCGCTGATGGCGTGGTTGACCAGCGGCGTGTACTCGTTGCGCGCCAGCCCCAGGTAGTACTCCACCGGCACTTCCGTCTGGAAGAGGTTGTTGTCAAAGGTCGGGAAGTTGACCATTGCCAGCACTTCGCCCGTCTGCGGATTCATGGCAACGACGGCCGCCTGCTCGACCTCCGGGAAAGTTCGCTCGCCGGTGACGCTGTCGGTGCGCTCGGTCAGGCTGTTGGCCTCCATGAATTGGGCCAGCACTTCGGCCGTGATCTGCTGCAGGCGCAGGTCGAGCGTCAGATTGAGGTTCAGCCCGGCGCGCGGCTCGAGGGCCTCGCCCACCTGGCGCACCTCGCGGCCCGTCCAGTCCTGCTCGATGACCCGCGTGCCCTTCTGCCCGGCCAACTCCAGCTCCATCGACGACTCCAGCCCGGCCCAGCCGACGCGGTCGTCGCGCTCATACCCCAGCGCGTCGATCCAGCCCTGATTGGGAACCGGCCCCATGTAGCCGATCAGGTGGGCCGTATCCTCGCCCGACGAGTATTCGCGCAGCGGCTGGGGGATGACGCGCACGCCGCGCAGGAAGATGCTGCGCTGCTCGATCTGGTAGGCGATGGTGATGGGCACGCCGGTGGTGATGACGGCCGGGACGTAGGGCGCGAAGCTGTTTGCGGCGACGATGCCCTCGATGCTAGCCGGCTGCTGCTCCACAACGCCGGCCTGGTCACGCGTCTCCGCGACCGATGCGCCATAGATTTCGGCCAGGCGCGGGTAGAGGCTGACCAGTTCGGGGTTGGCTTGGGCCAGCAGGGTCTCCGGCTTGATCGTGTTAGTCACCGGCACGTGGATTAAGGACGACAAACCCTGATAGAGGCCCTCCGG
>CALLZA010000770.1 GCA_937858165.1 uncultured Ardenticatenia bacterium | reverse complement strand
TTCTGTGTCTCATTTCTATCTCAGTATATCTATGGTTGTGTTAGTTGATACTTGTCACGTACTTCCGATGCTCATGATAGTGTGGACGGTCTGTGTGTGAGTTCTCTGTATGGTATAGGTGCGTATTTGAGTGTTGCTTTTTTTTTTTGCAAGCAGAAGACGGCATACGAGATCTAGTACGGTCTCGTGGGCTCGGAGATGTGTATAAGAGACAGGTTGAGGCGTCGGGGGCGTCGACCGTTCGCCGCGCCGAGTGGTTCGCCGCCCTGCTCCTGCTGGCGCTGTCGGCACTGGTGGGGTTGTTCCCCGCCCTGCTGACCACCCTGGCCGCGCGCCTGGCCGGTTAACCGCGACGCCTCTCGAAAAAGGCGTGAAATCCGCGCTGCCGTCTGTCCGGATCGCGCCATCCTGCGCTATCATTACTCAGTAGAACGCCGCGGCCGTCTTGGGTGGCCGGGCGACACCGCAAATCGCAACGAAGCCCCGTGCCGGGGCAAGGAACGAGCATGGAGCACAAGCATCAACTACTGGATCGCATCGCCCGCCGCGAGGCGCGGATCGGCATCGTCGGCCTGGGCTACGTCGGCTTGCCACTGGCGGTGGCTTTCGCACAGGAGGGGTTCGCCGTTGTCGGCGTCGATCTGGACGCGCGCAAGGTTTCGGCTCTGCAACGAGGCGAGAGCTACGTCGAGGATGTGCCGTCGGAGGTCATCGCGGCGCTGGTGAACAGCGGGCAGTTCAGCGCCGGCACCGACTACGCCGCGCTGGCCGACGTGGACGCCATCTCCATCTGCGTGCCGACGCCGCTGCGCAAGACCAAAGACCCCGACATCTCCTACATCGTCGACGCCACCGAGTGCATTGCCACCCATATGCCGCCCGACGGCGGACAACTCATCATCCTGGAGAGCACGACCTATCCCGGCACAACGGACGAGATCGTTCTGCCGCGCCTTAGCCGCGACGGGCTGGAAGTGGGCCGCGACTTCTTCCTGGCCTTCTCGCCGGAGCGCATCGACCCCGGCCGCACCGACTTCACCGTGCGCACCACGCCCAAGGTCATCGGCGGCGTGACGCCCGACTGTTTGGAGGTGGCCGTGGCCCTCTATGCCACCGTCGTCGACCACCCCGTGCCCGTGTCCAGCACGGCCACGGCCGAGATGGTCAAGCTGCTGGAGAACACCTTCCGCGCCGTCAACATCGGCCTGGTCAACGAAGTGGCCCTGATGTGCGACCGGCTGGGGCTGAACGTCTGGGAGGTGGTCGGCGCGGCGGCGACCAAGCCCTACGGCTTCATGCCCTTCTATCCGGGGCCGGGCCTGGGCGGCCACTGCATCCCCATCGACCCCCACTACCTGAGCTGGAAGCTGCGCACACTCAACTACACCGCCCGCTTCATTGAACTGGCGGCCGCTGTCTCTTATACACATCTGACGCTGCCGACGAGCGATCTAGTGTAGATCTCGGTGGTCGCCGTATCATTAAAAAAAACAACCACAATCACATCGGTCGAGGCTACAGAGCAAAAGTAGAGAAACAACACAGTAATGAGAATCACAAGAGAACAGACATAGCAAACAAAGAGACATACACTGCGGATAAGAAG
>CALLZA010000769.1 GCA_937858165.1 uncultured Ardenticatenia bacterium | reverse complement strand
CCTTCCCGGGCCGGGCGCGTTCGGTTCCGTTCCGGGGCGCGGGGCGGCCCGGTCCCACCCCTTCAGGGTGCGGAGGGGGGGGGGCCGCGCGCGCCTCCCCCCCGCGGGGCGGGCGTGCCGCGCGCCCCCGGCGCGGCGGCCCCGCCGGGCGGGGGCTCGGGGGCGGGCCGGCGCGTCCCCGTCGGCGGCTTCGTCGGTCCGCGCGTCGTCAGCCGGCGCGGCGGCCTGCTCGGCCAGCCGCTCGCGCAGTTGCGTCAACTGCGCCTCGGCCTGGGTCAGCGTCGTCTGCGCCTGCCACGCCTCGGCCTCCAGCCGGTTGACAGCGCTCTGGCGGCGCGCCCTTTCGGCCCGCTGCCCCTCGAAGGCGGCGCGGAACTCGTTCAGGCGGGTCTGGTGCGTCTGTAGCTCCGTCTGGGCGGCCAGCAGATCGGTCGTGGCCGCCTCAATCGCCTCGCGGGCGGCGGTGGCCTGCTGCTCCAGCAGCGGCCGTTCCGCCTCGGCCTCGGCCAACTGGCGCTCCAGCGCGGCGCGGCGCTCGCGGTAGATAGCCTGGCGGCGGAGGGCGGCTTCGGTCTGCTGGCGCAGCTCGTCGCGCGCGGCCTGGCGCTCGGCCGCGGCGCGCTGTGTCTCGGCCAGCCGGCGCTGCGTCTCGTCGATGCGGGTCTGTTGGGCCAGCAAGGCGTCGCGGGCGCTGCTCCAGACGGTTGTGGCCGTGTCGGCCGTGTGGCGGGCGGCGCGCAACTCGGCCTTGGCCTGCTCCCACTTGTAGCCGTACCAGACGCGCAGCAGTTCGCGCAGGTCGGCCGAGATCTGCTCGAAGTTGCGCGTTCGCGTTGCCTGTCGCCGCAGCGAGGCCAGGCGCGGGCGCAACTCCTCCAGGATGTCGTGCACGCGCTGGAGGTTGCGCTGGGTCTCCTCCAGCCGCCGCAGCGTTTCGGCCCGGCGCGCCTTGTAGTGGGTGATGCCGGCCGCTTCCTCGAACAGCGCCCGCCGCTCGTCGGAGCGCAGAGAGAGGGCCTGATCGACAAGCCCCTGGCCGACGATGGTGTAGGTGCGCTCGGCCAGCCCGCTGGTTGCCAACAGGTCGGCCACGTCCTTCAGGCGCACGTGGCGGCCGTTGATGAGGTACTCGTTGTCGCCGGAGCGGAAGGCGCGGCGGGTGATCTCGACCTCGCTGAAGTCGATGGGCAGCCAGCCGTCGCTGTTGTCGAGGGTGATGGTTGCCTGGGCCATGCCGGCGCGCGCCCGCTGCTGGCTGCCGGCGAAGATCATGTCGGCCGTGCGCCGGGCGCGCAGCGTGCTATAGCTCTGCTCGCCCAGCACCCAGCGCAGCGCATCGGCGATATTGCTCTTGCCGCTGCCGTTGGGCCCAACGATGGCCGTGATACCGTCGTCGAAGACGAACTCCGTGCGCGAGGCGAACGTCTTATACCCCTGGAGGCTGAGTTTGTGCAGCTTCATTGCCATGTCGGTAATTGGGAGACACGAAGACCTGACAGGTGGGTGGCCCGCGACGCTCCGATAGCCATGATACACCATGGCCGCCCACCTGTCAGGTCTTGATAGATGACGAAAAAGCCCTGCACCGGGTTGGTTCGCGTGCGGGCGAGGCTATTTATATAATAGTTGGTGTGGCCAAGGCAAACGTTAACCGCCAGGCGTTAGTGGAGGCCATTGCCGCGCTCGAATCGCAGCGCGAACCCGACGATCGGGCGCTGGAGCGAGCGGTGGCGACGGCGCTTTCGGCTCTCCGCGATAAGCTGGCGGAACTCCAGTCGATTTCCGGCGACCACCAGCAGCGGCAACTGGCCGTCCTGGTGGCCGACCTCTCCGGTTTCACGGCGCTATCGGAGCGCATGGACGCCGAGAAGGTGCGCGAGGCGCTGAACGCCATGTGGCGCGTGCTCGATGCCGTCATGGTGGCTCACGGTGGCCAGATCGATCAGCACGCCGGCGATAGCCTGTTGGCCCTCTTTGGCCTGCCCCAGCCGCGCACCGGCGACGCGGCCCGCGCCGTGCGCGCCGCCCTGACGCTGCAAGCGGAGTTGGCGCTGTTCAACGAGCGCGTGCGCCAGACGGCCGCCGCCGGCCAGGGCGCGGTTTGGGCCGACGATTGGCCCGGCCCGGCCATGCGTGTCGGTGTCCACAGCGGCCCAGTCTACTTTGCCCGCGCCGCCGGCAGCGCCCGGCTGACAGCCGTCGGTGAGACGACTGCCGTCGCCCGGCGGCTGGAGCACGCCGCGCCGACCGGGCGGGTGCTGACCTCAGCCGCCGTGGTGCGTCAGGCAGGGACACAACTGCAGTTCGAGGCTGCGCCCGCTGAGTTAGCCGCGGTTGTCGCCCGCCCTCCGGGCGAGGCCGTCTTTCTGGCAACCGGCGAACGGCCGGACCAGCTGACCTTTGCCCCGGCGCTGGTGGCCGGGCAAGTGACGCGCCTCATCGGTCGCGACGAGCCACTTGACCAGCTCGAAAACGCCCTCCAGGCGGCCATTGACAGCGGCGCGCCGCAGATCGTCACCCTGCAAGGCCCCGCCGGTGCGGGCAAGTCCCGCCTGGTGCATGAGTTCGAGGCGCGGGCGCGGCTGCTGACCGGCGTGTCGGGCGTGCTACGCGCCGACGGCCGTCTGTTCGAGGCCGAAGCGCCCTACGCTCTGGTGCGCGACCTGCTGCTGCGGCGCTTCGGCATTCGCCCGCAACACAGCCACTTCATTATCGAAGACCGCATTCGTCGCGTCCTTGACGCGCTCGACCGGCCGGGACGCGGCCGACGGCTCTCTACCACCGGGCGGCTCGACTCGACGCTGGAACTGCTGAAACAACTGCTCGACGCGCGCGTCGCCGGCCGGCTGCCGCTTGACGACGTGCGGCAGTTGGTGGAGCGGCTGCTGGGGGCCATCACCGCCGCCGGCCCGGCCATTCTCATCCTCGAAGACGTTCACCGCGCCGACCGGCAATCGCTGGCCCTGGTCGAGCGATTGGCGCAAGCCGCGGGGCAGCTGCCGCTGCTGGTGCTGGCTGTGGCCGCGGGCGGCCACGAGACGCCGGCGCTGCCCTGGCTCGGCCAGGAGGATGACCCCTTCTCGCCCGTCTCGCGGCTGGCGGTCGGCCCGCTGTCGCCCGTCGAAAGCCGCCTGATGGCCACCGACATCCTGAGCCAACTGACGCCGCTGCCAATGCGCTTGCTCGACCTCATCGTGGCCGAGTCGGCCGGCAACCCGCTCTACATCGAGGCGTTCACCCGCTTGCTGATGGAGCGCGGCGTCATCGCTGTGGGCGAGCGGCGCGGCGTGGACATGGCCCAGGCGGAGCGGATGCGCCTGCCGGCCGGGCTGGCCCGGCTGATCGAGACACGGCAGTTGGCGCTGGGCGGCGCGGCGCGACGGGTGTTGCAGGCGGCGGCCGTCGTCGGGCCGTTGTTCTGGGATGTGACCCTGCTGGAGACGCGCCCGCCGCTGCTGGAGGACCTGACCGAACCGGAGATCGAAGCGGCTTTGTTGGAACTGGAGGGCAAGCGGTTCATCCTGCGCGACCCGACCTACAGCTTCGGCGCGACCCAAGCCTACCGTTTCCGGCGCGAGGTGGGGCATCGGGTGGCCTACGAGAGCCTGCCGCCGGCGGCGCGCCGCGCCCAGCACCGGCTCGTGGCCCAGTGGCTCATCGCCCAGCAGAGCGACGACCGCTTCGGGGCCGGTTTCCCGGCCGAGGGGCTGATCGCCCGCCACTTTGCCGCGGCCGAGGAGCCGGCCCAGGCCGCCGTCTGGCAGCGCCGCGCCGGGCAGATGCTCGCCGCGGCCGGGACATAAGCCGCGTATGCTGACCCGCGACCAGCTTCACGACGCCCTGAGCCAGTTCACCGCCCAGCGAGCGCGCTTCGGCGACGCGGCCGAGACGGTGCTGAGCGTGCTGGAAGAGCGGCTGGCGGCCTTGCCGGCCGAGCCGACGGCGGTCGTTGTCGCGCAGCCCAAGGCGGAGCAGCGCAAACAGGTCACGGTGCTGTTCGCGGCCATCGACGGCTACACCCGCCTGGCCGGGGCCACCCACAACACCGAACGCCTGCGCCAGATCGACCTGCTGTGGCGGCAACTCGACGAGACGATCTTCGCCCATGGCGGCATCGTCGACAAGCACATGGGCGACGTGGTCATGGGTATCTTCGGTGTGCCCACGGCGCGCGAGAACGACCCGGAGCGCGCCGTGCGGTGTGCCTTTGCCCTGCGCGAACTGGCCGGCGAGGCGCTGGCGGCGCTGGCCGGCGCGTCGGAGCGGGCGGATCAGGGAACCGAACTATTGATGCGCATCGGCATTAACACGGGGCCGGTGTCGCTCGGTCAGGTCGGCTCCGACGACGGGCAGACGGCCATCGGCGACACGGTCAACGTCGCCAGCCGGCTCAAGGAGGCGACGGCCGAGGGCGGGGTCTACATCTCCCAGGACACCTATCGGCTGGTCCGCCACCTGTTTCGCGTCGAGCCGCTGGGCGAGGTGACGGTCAAGGGGCGGCGCATGCCGGTGACGGCCTATCGCGTCGTCGGGGCACGCCCGCGCGTCTTCTTCCCCGGCAGCGACGGGCTGGAGGGGGTCACGGTGCCGATGATCGGCCGCGATGCCGAAATGGCAACGTTGCAGACGGCGCTGGCCGACGTGGCGCAGACAGGGCGGGGGCGGCTGATCACCATCGTCGGCGAGGCGGGCGTGGGCAAGTCGCGCCTGGTGCGCGAGTTCAGCCGCTGGCTCGAGTCGTTCCCGGTCAAGGCGACACTGTTCCAGGGGCGCACCGACCAGCGGCTCATGGAAGTGCCCTATGGCTTGCTGCGCGATCTGGTCGTCGATCACTTCAGCATTGACGAGAGCGACCGGGCCAGACAGATCGAGGACAAGCTGGCGCGCAAGCTGGCGGCGGCGCTGGGGCGCGGGCGGGCGGCGCGACCGGGGGAAGGGCGCGGCGGCATGGTCGAGCGGGCACGGCTGATCGCCAGGCTGGTGGGCCTGGAAGTGAGCGCCGCCGACGATACCCGCGGCCCCGAACGCGCTGCCGCCCGCGAGCGGGCGGTCGAGGAGTTGCTGGGCTACTTTGCCGCGGTGGCCCGCCGGTCGGCGGCGACGTTGTTTCTGCTGGAAGACATCCACTGGGCCGATGACGATTCCCTGGCCCTGCTGGAGCGGTTGTCGGCCCAGACGGCCGCCGTGCCGGTGCTGTTGATCTGTCTGGCCCGGCCGCTGCTGTTCGAGCGCCGGCCGAACTGGGCGGCCGAAAGCGCCGCGCCGGCGACGCTGCTGCTGGCCCCACTGAGCGAGGACGATTGCCGTGCCCTGGTGCTGCAAATTCTGCGTAAGTTGCCCGAAATCCCCCCGGCGCTACTGGAACTCATCGTTCGTTCGGCAGCGGGCAATCCGTTCTACGTTGAAGAGCTGGTGCGCGTGCTGATCGAGGACGGCATCCTTGTGCCCGGCGAATCGGCCTGGCAGCTTCGGCCGCGCGAACTGACGCGGCTGCGCGTGCCGGCCACGCTGACCGGCGTCTTGCAGGCCCGCCTCGACCGTCTGCCGGAGCTTGAGCGGCTGACGTTGCAGCAGGCGGCCGTGGTCGGCGACGAGTTCTGGGACAGCGCCGTGCAACAGATCAACAGCGCCGCGCGTAACCCGTTCGACCGCGAGCAGGTGGCCGCCGCCCTCCAGTCGTTGGAGCGGCGCGACATGATCTATCGCGCCCCCTCACCCGTCTTTGGCGACACACAGGCGTACCTGTTCAAGCACGCCGTGCTGCGCGAGGTGGCGTATGAGAGCGTCTTGCTGCGCGACCGGCCGGGCTACCACTTGCAGGCGGCACGCTGGCTGGAGGCCCACAGCGGTGAGCGGCTGGCCGAATACGCCGCGCCCATCGCCCAGCACCACGAGCGCGCCGGGCTGCCGGCCGAGGCGGCTCGACTGTATGAGTTGGCCGCGCGGCGGGCGGCGGAGCAGTATAAGCCGGACGTGGCCGTCGACTACTATCGAAAGGCGCTGGAACTGGTCAAAGACCTGCCGCAATACCTCGATCTGCGCTTGAACGTGCAGGAGCGGCTGGGGCGGGTGTTGCAGCAGCAGGGGCGGCTGGTGGAGGCGCTCTACACCTTCCACGCCATGCAGCGCCTGGCCGAGCTGGACGGCAACTTGCAGGGCGAGGCGCGAGCCGCCAACGCGCTGGCGACTGTGCTACGCGAGCTGGGTGACCATGATAGCGCCCTGGCTGCGGCGGCGCGGGCGGAGCGGCTGGCCCGGTTGAGCGGCGGCGACATGGAGTGGGCGCGGGCGCTGCGGCTACGGGCCGAGGCAGCGACGCAATTGGGCCGGGCCGACGAGGCGCGCGAGGCCGCGGCGGCGGCCGTGGAGCGCGCCCGGACGCTTGTCGCGCCGCGCGAACTGGCCCGCGCCCTGGCGTTGCGTGCGGCCCAGGACGAGGGCGTCGCCGCGCCGGCCGTGGCCGAGCTGACCGCGCTGGCTGCGGCGATGGAGGAGCGGGGCGCGGCCGACGAGGCGGCCGAGGCTGTCTCTTATACACATCTCCGAGCCCACGAGACCGTACTAGATCTCGTATGCCGTCTTCTGCTTGAAAAAAAAAAAGATCACACTAATACAGTATCATTAGTATGATGAACTGCAACAATATGAGACGATAGTCAAGACGTAGGAAGACAAAGCGTAGGTGTACTATGCTCAGAAGACTTGGTAGACTAGATCAAGGCAAACC
>CALLZA010000768.1 GCA_937858165.1 uncultured Ardenticatenia bacterium | reverse complement strand
TTATCGTGTATGATCAGATAATAAGACTGTCGAGCTGTTGTCTATGCCTGTGTACTGTGGTACTGTTGGGTCGTCGTATGCCTCACTATGTGCGTTCTTGTATGGTTCTGCTCACGATGTCATGTTGACGTTAGGTGTGTTACTGTTTTTTTTTTCAAGCAGAAGACGGCATACGAGATCTAGTACGGTCTCGTGGGCTCGGAGATGTGTATAAGAGACAGGACGCTGCGCGAGAATCGCATCCTGGCCGGGGAGCTAAGCCTGGAGACAGCCGCGGAGTGGCTGGCCGACAACCTGGAGCCGGGGGCGCGGGTGGCCGTCGGGGCCTACTCGCCGTTCGTCGACCAGAGCGACTTCGACGTGGTCGGCTTCAACAGCCTGATCGACCACCCGCCGGAATGGTTCGCGGCGCAGGGTTTCGACTACGTCATCGCCGCCAGCGGCATGTACGGCCGCTTCTACCGCGACCCGGCGCGCTACGCCGACGAGATCGCCCTCTACGACCAGCTCTTCGGCGCGTTCGAACTGGTGCGGGTGTTTGATGATGGATTTAATGAGGTGAGGGTGTATCGGGTGAGGTAGAGGGGGGGGTAGGTAGACGCATGAACAGCGCACATCCCAACACGACAAACGCGACTCAATCCTCTATAATCCCCGATGGAGGCTATCGATGACGCCATATGACTTGTTGGTAGACATCCATGCTCTAGAAGAAGAATTGCTGACCTTCGAGCGCAAGTACGGTATCCGCTCGGAGACGTTCTACGCCGCCTACGTCATCGGCGAAGAGCCAGAGGACGACAGTTGGGTGCTAGATTTCGGCGAGTGGGGCAGCGTCTATCGTACGTGGTTGGAGCGTCAAGCTGAGTACCGTGATGCCATTGAGCAAGTGCAGCGTCGGAAGCCTAGCCTCTCCGGTCTCATCCGTGTCGCGGCATGAACAGCGACTTCCGCACGGCCGAGGACTATGAGCTATTCCTCTATTCCCTGCCGGAGCAATTCCCCTCTATTCGTCGTTCAACACTGACGTTTGTTCGCCTTGGCGCGTCGCTGGCGCGCGTCGTCGGGGAACTGTTTTTCGACAGCGATTTCCATGTCGTTGTGCGTGAGCGATTTGTCTACCATCGCCTGCCCGCTGTGCTTGACTGGTATGGCTGGCTACGAAGTATGGCGAGGCGATGAAAAGCTGTACTGGTACGATCCTCAACCCCATCCCAACGATCCCGAACTACAGAGCACGCATCCTCATCATAAGCACGTACCGCCCGATATTAAACATCATCGGATTCCGGCTCCCGGTATGAGCTTCGACCAGCCTAATCTGCCCTTGGTGATTGAAGAGGTTCAACGTCTCGTTAAAGAGGACGTAAAGTCTTCCCCTGATATTTGAGCGGGAGTTCCAGTAACGACCTGAATCCGCTCATCTGTCAGCCCGGCGATGTGCTCCTGGAAGGTGCGGTGGATGAAGCGGTAGTGCGCCCCGGCGCGCTGGACGGGGATGCGCTCGCGTATCAGGGCTTCACACTCCTTGTCGTAGAGTAGTACGGTCGCTGGATGGCCGGCGCTCACTGACACGGTGCGGCCCATCGATCAGGGCGCTGGATGCATTTGCCACACGCGGTGCTGGCCAAACGTGCTATTCCTCGCCAAGGTTGGTGACAAACGTCACTTACCTGGATCGGCGACGATGCTACCCTGTCTGTAGTGCTTGTTGCCTTGCGCGGGCGGTCGCTTTGCCGCCCGTCTTTCTCGTTCAGGAGGATGCCATGCGTTACCGTTTGGGGACCACGTTGACACTGGTCATGATGCTGATTGTTGCCGCCATTGGACTGGTGGCGAAAGGGCCGGCCGCGGCCGAAGCGGACCTAGCAGCCGACGCCGGCCAATCGCTGAGCCTGCTGCCGTTCATCAGCGACATATCGAGGATGCAGCTTGTCGGCCAGGTAGCTGGCAGCGGCACAAGTAGCCAGGTGGTCGTACGTGGCAATTATGCCTACATTGACGAAGGGCGACAGTTGGTGGTCCTCGACATCACCAATCCAGCCGCGCCCACTGTCGTCGGCAAGTCTCCGCCGCTGGAGGTGGGGTTTACCAACCTGACCGTGGCCGGCAACATAGCCTTTGTAACGGGGGGATTCGGCCTGCACATCATTGACGTCGGCAACCCGGCAGCCCCCACGCCGGTCGGGGCGCACACCGGCCACGGCGCAGCCTCAGGGGTGACTGTCGTCAGTAACACCGCCTACCTGGCAGCTGACGAAGGACTGGTCATCCTCGACGTGACCAACCCGGCCGCGCCGGGCGAACTCGGCTTCTACGCCGCCCCCGGCGCGAATAGCGTCACCGTGGCGGGTACCACCGCCTACCTCAGCGCCAGAGACACGTTGTGGATCCTCAACGTAGCCAATCCCGCTCAACCAACCCAGGTTGGCTCTTTTAGTATGCCGCCTGGCGAACACACCAGCGGCGTCGCCACCGGTTCGACCGTCGTTGGGTCCTATCTCTATCTGACGGGCTGGTACTCCGGGCTCCACATCCTGGACGTCTCCAACCCGGCCGCGCCGCGCCAGATCGGCTACTACCACATGAGAGAAGGAGTCATACCATACGATGTGACTGTTAGTGGGCAGCATGCCTACGTCTCCACATTTCACGGCCTGTCTATTGTCAACGTCTCCAATCCGGCCGTGCCGACCGGAGCCGGGGGCTACATTGGTAGAGGACGCGTAGATGTGGTCGGCAACCTGGCCTATGTAACTGACGCGCATGGCCTGATAATCCTCAACGTAGCCAATCCGAGCGTGCCAACGCCCATCGGAATGTATGCGATGGCGTTTCTTGCTTGGGACGTCACCGTGGCCGGAGAGTATGCCTACCTGGCCACCGACTTTGGCTTGCAGATAGTCGACGTTGCCAATCCGCTCCGGCCGACGAAGGCCGGAGCCGTGGCTACGGACTTTACCACTAAGGTTACGGTAGCCGGGAGCTATGCCTACACCGTCGACACCGACGGTCTGCGCATCATCAACGTCGCCAACCCGGCCGCACCGGTCACGGTAGGTGGCTTTTTTGATACGGACTCGTTAAACGATGTGGCTATTGTCGCCAACCATGCCTACCTGGCCGGAAGTGGCGGCCTTCGCATCATCAACGTCGCCAACCCGGCCGCGCCGACGGAAGTGGGGTTCCTGAATGATACAGAGGGGTACGGCGCCGAAAGCGTCGCCGTCGCCGGGAACTATGCATACATCACCACCGGTTATGGGCTTCAGATCGTCAACGTCGTCAACCCGGCCGCGCCAACGGAAGTAGCCCGCTTCGAGAGCACCGGAGCGTTACAGGAAGTCGCCGTCGCCGGGAACTACGCCTACGCTACCAGCTACAACACCGGGCTCCACATCATCAACGTCGCCAACCCAGCCGCGCCGGTCGAGGTCGGCCACTTCGACACACCCGTCTCGGCCCTGGCGGTATTTAACCATCATGCCTACGTCCAGTATAACAACGGTCTGCTTGTTACGATCAACGTCGCCAACCCAGCCGTGCCGGTCGAGGTAGCCACCTTCGCCCCGCCCTTCAGTTGGGTAGGTCTGACTGTGTCCGGCAATTACGTGTATCTTGCCAGTTATTGGGATGGGTTGCTCATCATCAGCAATTGAGCGAGGCCCTTCCATAATATGGATAAAGGAACACAGATTGCAAAGATTCAAAGGGAAATCTGTGAAATCTATGTAATCTGTGGTTCCTTCTTCTGCCTTACATATTCTCCACAATCGCCCGCGCAAACCCCGAGCTACTGACCTTCGTCGCCCCTTCGATCTGCCGGTGCAGATCATAGGTCACGACCTTCTGCTGGATCGTCTTGGCCATGGCGCTCTCCACCAGATCGGCCGCTTCCTGCCAGCCCATGTACTCCAGCATCATCGCCCCACTCAGGATGAGGCTGCCGGGGTTGACCATGTCCTTGCCGGCGTACTTGGGGGCCGTGCCGTGGGTGGCCTCGAATAGAGCCAGCCCGTCGCCGATGTTGCCACCGGGGGCCATGCCCAGCCCGCCCACCTGGGCCGCGGCGGCGTCGCTGATGTAGTCGCCGTTGAGGTTCAGCGTGGCCAACACGCTGTACTCGTCGGTGCGGGTGATCATCTGTTGCAGCATGTTGTCGGCGATGCGGTCGTTGATGACCACCTTGCCCGCCGGGGCGTGGCCGTCGTACTTGTTCCAGAGGTCTTCCTCGGTCACGATGTGGTCGCCAAACTCCTGCGTCGCCACCTCGTAGCCCCAGTTCTTGAAGGCCCCCTCGGTGAACTTCATGATGTTGCCCTTGTGAACCAGCGTTACCGACGGCCGCTGGTGGTCGATGGCGTACTGGATCGCCTGGCGCACCAGCCGCTTGCTGCCGAATTCGCTGACCGGCTTGATGCCGATGGCCGACCCTGGCCGCACGTTCTTGCCCAGCTTCTCGTTCATGAAGGCGATGATCGCCCGGGCTTCTTCCGTGTCCGCTTCCCACTCGACGCCGGAGTAGACGTCCTCGGTGTTCTCGCGATAGATGACGATGTTCATCTTCTCCGGGTGCTTCATCGGGCTAGGCGTGCCGGTGATGTAGCGCACCGGGCGCACACAGGCGTAGAGGTCGAGCACCTGGCGCAGCGTCACGTTCAGGCTGCGAAAGCCGCCGCCGACGGGCGTCGTCAGCGGCCCCTTGATGCCGACGACGTACTCGCGCATGGCGTCGAACGTCTCTTCGGGCATGTAGTTGCCGGCGTACTTCTCGGCCGCCTTCTCGCCGGAGTAAATCTCCATCCAGGCGATTTTGCGCCGTCCGCCGTAAGCTTTCTCGACAGCCGCGTCCCATACGATCATGGAGGCGGGCGTGATGTCGACGCCGATGCCGTCGCCCTCGATAAAGGCGACGATGGGGTTATCCGGCACTTGCAGCCGGCCGTTGGTGTAGGTGATCTTTTCGCCCGCGGGCACTTGGATGTTCTGGAAAGCCATCATTCACTCCTGGTCTATAGAGCGCTGGGCCAGAGCCCTCCCCTGGCCCCTCCCGCAGAGAGAGGTATCAGACTCCTTCGCCCTCTGGGAGAGGGTTGGCGAGAGGGCCTGCCCCCTGCGCAAACGCGCTCAAATGTGGTAAGATAACTGCGCAGGGAATTATACAGGATTTGCCGGCTTGGGTAAGGGCAGCGAGCACGCCGTAGCGTATTCGCTCACATCTTAAGACTCCGTGAACATCATCGCTCCTATGGGGAAATTGCCCTTTGCCGACAGATAGAATAGCAAAAGTAGGGTAGGCATAGTCGTGTCGTTCAGTCATACCCGAAAATGTCGGTTAAAGTCGTCTTCGATGCAGCGAATTGCGTTCTTTCTCTTGGCGATAGTAACACTGGGGCTGATTTCATGCAGCCCCCGGGCAGGCGCGTCTATATCGGCCACGGCAGGCGAGCCAACGGCGCAACCCGCGCCGCCAACCGATACCGTCATTCCACCCACTGACCCGGCCACGCAGCCGCCCATGCCGACCGACACGGTCATCCCACCCACCGACGCGGCCACGCAACCGCCCGCGCCGACTGACACGGTTATCCCGCCGACAGACGCGCCCACCGCCGCGCCCACCACTTCACCGACGGCCGAGCCGGCTCCCTCGCCCACCCACAGCCCCAGCCACATTGTCGCCACCGACCTGGCGCTTGACGCCGCCGACATCGTCCTCTACCCCGTGCCCGTCGTCTATGCCGGCGACAAGGTGACGTTCCAACTGCTGCCCCACGTGCCCAGCTCACTCCGGGTGGGCGATGTCAACGCGACGATCTTGGTCGATGGGGTACAGGTCGCCAGCGGGCCGCTCGATCGGCGCAACTGGAACGGACAGGCCGAGGGCATCTATGAGTGGGCGTGGAACACGACCGGGCTGGCCGGCGACCACCAGATCGAGGTCGTCCTCGACCCCACCGACACCATCCAATCGGGTGACGAAGACCCCACCAATAACCGGGTCACCCTAACGACAACGGTTGAAGTGGCCTCGGGGCAGGCAGCGCTCGACGCCGCCGCCACCTGGCAGACGACCGAGATATCGTGTTGCTTTGTCCACGTGGTCAGCGACACGGCCGCCGCGCGCGACCTGACGACGCTGCTGCCGCTGCTCGAATCGGCCGTGGTTCAGGCGGCCAACAAGCTGGCCATCATGCCCAGCCAGAAGCTCCACGTCTATCTCATCGATCGCGTCGTCGGCCAGGGCGGTTTCGCCGGAACGGATATGGTCGTCTCCTACGTCGACCGGCGCTACGCCGGCGGCGGGTTCTATGAGCTGCTGGTCCACGAGGCGACACACATCCTCGATCAGCAGTTCGCCCCCCAGCGCGTGACCTTCCTGGCTGAGGGGCTGGCCGTGTGGGTCAGTGGCGGCCACTACAAAGCCGAAGACCTGAACGAACGCTCAGCGGCCCTCGTCGCTACCGGGCGCTACGTGCCTCTGGCGCAGTTGATTGACGACTTCTATCCCTGTCTCTTATACACATCTGACGCTGCCGACGAGCGATCTAGTGTAGATCTCGGTGGTCGCCGTATCATTAAAAAAAAAAACGAGATGTCAAGTGCCACAGCGCACAGGCACAGACAACAGCTAACACCTCCTCAGAGACATCATAGCTAGTACCACACATCAATACATCACATACGACACTCACCTAACCATAAGAGACACACACGAAATGAGAAAAGATGA
>CALLZA010000767.1 GCA_937858165.1 uncultured Ardenticatenia bacterium | reverse complement strand
TTCTTGTGTGTTAGCGTAGTAGTTGGTAACAGTTCTATAATCTTATCTCTGTTGTGTACGTTGTAGGTGGTTACTAGATATAAGACTGTACTTGTATGGCTAAGACCTCATTGGACGTACTATCGAGCACGTGATAATTCTGTCTATGCGTGACTTGGCTTGTTGGATTCATCCCGCTGGTGTTGATGTTCTTTTTTTTTTCAAGCAGAAGACGGCATACGAGATCTAGTACGGTCTCGTGGGCTCGGAGATGTGTATAAGAGACAGGTCTGGGGCGACGACGCCTCAACTTCGACAATCTCTGTCAGCGATCGTCTGTAACCAAACCCGTGCGCGGAGAGGGAGTACCTGCCGGCCGCCAGGTCTGTAATTTGGTACTCACCGTGTTGATTGGACAAGACGGTGATGATCATGCCTTGATTGTTTCTGGCCTGGACGAAGGCATGGGGAACCGGCGCGTTCGTCTCGTTCTCTGTGATCTGCCCGGCAATACTCACGTCCCCGGTTGGCCCTACGGCTGTTGCAATGGAAGCGGTTATTTCGCTGACGGCCAAATCCGTGGCAACCGCAAGCGAAGGGGCGGCGGTTTCAGTGGAGGTTTCCGTTTCGCTTACGGTTTCTGGTTTTGCGGGAGTCGTGCAGGCATTGAGTATCAAGAGTGCTAGGATAAGGAATACAACGGCACGTGTGATGGTAGGCATGACACTCTCCCGCAATTTTGGCGAATTGTAAGAGACGATCTTGCCCTGTCAATCTGACGCGAGTGCCTTAATTCATTACTCACATCCCAATAGAACAGCGTCCCTGTCTTTTTCGACAGGGACGCTGTTGTTTATTGGCTATCGCTCGGTAAACCGACGACTTTAGTTCACACGTCCAATCCGCTCGCCAGCATTGCCATTCGCCGGCGGCGGCACAACCACCGTCTCGGCCGCCTTTTCTACCTCGCCGATCTTCATCGGCGGCCCAACCGGCTCCAACAGCGCCACGGCAAACACGTCATCCAGATGCCCGACCGGGATCAACTCCAGGTCTTGCCGCACACGCTCCGGCAGCTCCGGGATGTCCTTGGCGTTGTCCTTGGGCAGCAGCACCGTCTTGATGCCCGCGCGGTGGGCGGCGATGGTCTTGGCCTTCAGGCCACCGATGGGCAGCACCTTGCCGCGCAGCGTCACCTCGCCGGTCATGGCCACGTCGCGCCGCACCGGCCGCCGGGTGAAGGCGGAGATGATGGCCGTGGCCATGGCGATGCCCGCGCTCGGCCCGTCCTTGGGCGTCGCCCCGTCGGGCACGTGGACGTGGACGTTGACCTTGTCAAACAGTCCCGGCTCCAGACCCAGTTTGCGGGCGTTGGCCCGCGCATAGGTCAGCGCCGCCTGGGCCGATTCCTGCATCACGTCGCCCAGCGAACCGGTCAGCGTGACGCGGCCCGTGCCCTCGCTCAGGCTGACCTCGATGGGCAGCGTGTTACCGCCATAGCTATTGACGGCCAGCCCGGTCACCAGGCCGATCTCGTCTTGCTCTTCCATCGTGCCGTAGCTGAACTTGCGCGGCCCCATGATCTCTTCCACGTCGGCTTCGTTCACCGTGAACGGCCCGCTCTCGCCCGACGCCACCTTGACCGCCAGCTTGCGCACGACCTTGCCCAGGTTGCGCTCCAACTGGCGCACGCCCGCTTCCAGCGTATAGTAGCGGATGAGCGCCCGCAGCGCTTCGTCCTCCAGCGTCACCTCGATACCGGCGATGCCGTTGGCCGCCTGCTGCTTCTTCACCAGATACTGCCGGGCGATGGCCTGCTTCTCGTCTTCGATGTAGCCGGGCATGGTGATCGTCTCCATGCGGTCGAGCAGCGCCGCCGGGATGGTGCTGAGCTGGTTCGACGTGGTGATGAAGATCACCTGGCTCAGGTCGAACGGCACTTCCAGGTAGTGGTCGGTGAAGCTGTGGTTCTGCTCCGGGTCGAGCACTTCCAGCAGCGCCGCCGCCGGGTCGCCGCGCCAGTCGTTGCCGACCTTGTCGATCTCGTCCAGGACGATGACCGGGTTGCGCGTCTTGGCGTCGCGCAGGGCGCGGATGACGCGGCCGGGGATGGCCCCGATGTAGGTGCGGCGGTGGCCGCGAATCTCGGCCTCGTCGCGCACGCCGCCCAGGCTGATGCGCACCATCTCGCGCCCCATGGCCCGCGCCACCGAAGTGGCGATCGACGTCTTGCCGACGCCGGGCGGCCCGTTGAGGTTGATGATCGCGCCCTTCATCTCTTTGCCAGCCAGCTTGCGCACGGCCACGTATTCGACGATGCGCTCCTTGACGTCTTCCAGACCGTAGTGATCCTGGTCGAGCACCTCGCGGACGTGGGCGATGTCGAGGTTGTCCTCCGTTTCGTTGTTCCACGGCAGCTCGGTCAGCCACTCCAGGTAGGTGCGGATGACGCTGGCCTCGGCCGACTGCCCGCCCTGATACTCCAGGCGCTTGAGTTCGCTCAGCGCCCGCTCCAGCACCTTGGGCGGCATGCCGGCGGCCTCGATCTTGTCGCGCAGGCTATCCGGCCCATCGCCCTCTTCGTCGCCCAGTTCCTTGCGGATGGCTTTCATCTGCTCGCGCAGCATGTAGTCGCGCTGGGCCTTCTCCGCGCCGTCGCGGGCGTCCTGGTTAATCTTGCTGCGAATGTCGGCGATGCGCACTTCCTGGCGCAGGTGCTCCAGCACCGTCTCCAGCCGCGCCCGGCCGCTCAGGTTCGTCAGCAGCTCGACCTCGGTCTCGAACGGCAGGCTGATCAACCCGGCGATGTAGTCGGCCAGTTGACCGGCCGTGCTGCTGGCGCGGGTCATGGTCATGATCTGCTGGTTCGTCTCGCCCATCAGCTCGACGTACTGCTCCAGGTAGGCGATGGCCTCCAGCTTCAGGGCTTCGTCAACGGCGTCCTCTTCGGTCAGTTCTTCGTAGCGGCCGATGATGTAGGGATCGAGCCGCTCCAGGCCGACGAGACGCACGCGGCGATGAAGCTCGACGAGCATCTGGATGCCGACCGGCGTGCGCAGCATGTCGCGCGCCGTGGCCAGGATGGCGATGGGGAAAACGTCTTCGGTGCCGGGTGTCTCTACCTCGGCGTCGCGCTGGACGACAACCAGCAACTCGCCGCCGCGCTCAATGGCTGCCTGCACCGCCGCCAGCGACGTGCGACGGCCAATGGATACCGTCGTCGTGACGCCGGGGAAAACCGCGCCCCCGCGCAGGGGGACAACGGGGATGGGCTTTGCTTCGTAAAAGTCGCTCATCTATGTGTCCTCTGCCGCCGCCTCGTAAGGAATAATCCGCAGACTTATCAGATTGGGCAGATTATTCGGAAAGCTCCCACCAAATGCGTGTCCTTGAGACACGCCGGCGGGAGCAGATAGGCCGCGACAGTGGACATTATAGGCGGCGCAGATATGCGTTGTGATAGAGGGGTATCAGAGAAACATAAGAAAGAAGGGGCCAGGGGCCAGGTTCCAGGGGCCAGGGAAGAGCGCTCTTCCCTGGCCCCTTTCTTCTAGATGTGTGCCGCGTAGCTATCCTCAACGTCGAGCATCCCTTCCCACTGCTCCTGGTGTTGCGTGGCCAGTTCTTGCTCCACAGCGCGCAGGCGGCCGCTCAACTCGGCCAGCATCTCCA
>CALLZA010000766.1 GCA_937858165.1 uncultured Ardenticatenia bacterium | reverse complement strand
TTAGTTTGATATAGTTGTTGTGTTATGTTGGATCGATGTTATCTAGTGGTGTGTAGTTGTTGTTTTTTTCAAGCAGAAGACGGCATACGAGATCTAGTACGGTCTCGTGGGCTCGGAGATGTGTATAAGAGACAGACGTGACCGACAAGGGCGTGCCCGCGGCGCTGGTAATGGCTACGACGCGCACGCTGCTGCGGACAACGGCCGAGCAACTCGTCGCCCCCGGCGCGGTGCTGGAGCGGACGAACAACCAGCTTGTCGAAAACATCCCGCCCAAGATGTTCGTCACCTGTCTCTACGCCCTGCTGGAGCCGGCGACCGGCCACCTGGTCTTTGCCAACGCCGGCCACGACGTGCCGTTCCGGCGCACGGCCGAGGGGGTGGTCGAGTTGCGGGCGCGAGGCATGCCGTTGGGGCTGCTGCCGGGCATGCAGTATGAGCAGCACGAGGCGACGCTGAGACCGGGCGAATGTATGTTGCTCTATAGCGACGGCCTGGTGGAAGCCCACAGCCCGACGCGAGAGATGTTCGGCTTCCCACGGCTCCAGGCGCTTATGGCCGAGCCGAACGAGGGGCAGCTCGTGCCTTTTCTGCTCGATCGGCTGAGCGACTTCACCGGGCCGGATTGGGAACAGGAGGATGACGTCACGATGGTGCTACTGGAGTGGCAGCCGGGCGGCGCGGAAGGCGATGGCTCCGGCGACGGACGTGATCTGCTGGCCCGCTTCGAGCTGCCCAGCCGGCCGGGCAACGAGCGCCAGGCCATGCAGCAGGTGGCCGAGGTGGTCGCGCCGCTGGGCTTGCCCCAGGCAAAGCTCGACCGGCTGAAAACGGCCGTGGCCGAGGCCACCATGAACGGCATGGAGCACGGCAACAAGTTCGACGAAGCCATCCCGGTGCTCATCGAGGTGGCCCGCGACGGGCGGAACCTCACCGTCAGCATCACCGACCGCGGCCTGAGGCAGCCCATTCCCGAAGCCGAGACGCCCGACCTGACGGCCAAGCTGGCCGGGCAGCAGTCGCCGCGCGGCTGGGGTTTGTTCCTCATCCAGAATATGGTCGATGAGATGCACGTGACGGCTGACGACGTACACCACACTGTTGAACTGGTCATTCATTTGACCGAAGGAGCGCAACGTGGAACCGCAGAGTAACTCCTTTCGCGTGGAAGTGCGCCGGCGCGACAGCCTGTCCGTGCTCGATCTCTTCGGCGACATCGACGGCTTTGCCGATGCCGCGCTGGACGCTGCCTATTCGCAGGCCGAAACCCACGGCACACCGGCCATCATGCTCAACTTCAGCCAGGTCGGCTACATCAACTCGACGGGTATTGCCCTCATCGTCGGGCTGCTGGCCCGCGCCCGCAAGAACCAGCGCCGCCTGGTGACGTCCGGCCTGAGCGAGCACTACCGCGAGATATTCAACATTACGCGCCTTTCCGACTTCATGACCATCTTTGCCGACGAGGAGAGCGCGGTGCAGGAAGTCGTCGCCGCGGCCTGAGAGGGAGCAACCACAGATTTCACCGATTCGACTCCGCGAAATCGGTGTCACACTGCGAAACCTGTGGCTGCTTTTTCGATAAGACGAAGGTCGTTTAGAGGGGTCGGGGGCGAGCCTGGTTTTGGGAGGAAGATTCAAGTATGAGCGCGAATGTAACGGAGCCGAACGTTCAGATGACGGTGCGGCACGAACCGGGGGCCGGCGTGATCGTCATCCGCGGCGAGGTGACCGGCTTTGCCGAGGAAGCGCTGATGAGCGCCTATAACGCGGCCAGTGCAGCCGACGGCCGCGTGATCATCCTGGACTTCACCGATCTGGAGTACATGAACAGCACCGGCATCGGCCTGCTGGTGACCTTGCTCATCCGCACCCAGCGCCAGCAGCAGCGACTTCTGGCCTGTGGGCTGAGCGAGCACTACCGGCAAATTTTCGATCTGACCCGCCTGAACGAGGCGATTGGCATCTATGAGTCGCCGGCCGAAGCGCTGGCCGCCGTGGTCACCGCCTAATGGAAAAGGCAACCACAGATTAGCTTCTGAAAATCTGTGAAATCTGTGTCATCTGTCGTTGCTTTCTTGATGAGCATCATACAAGTCGTTATGATCGGGGAATGAGTGAGTCGCCAGTCGATCCGACGACTGCGGACGGCAAACTACCCGACACCGAAACACCACCGGACGCAATCAATCTAAACGTCAGTGGCCGCGAACTGGCCGGGCCGGAGCGCGGCTTCGGCCAGTTGTGGCGCAAGACCTATCGCATGCGCCTTACCAGCGCCGACGTTGCACCCCAGGAGGTCATCCGCCGCTGGAAGACGCGCTTCGGCGACTACTGGCCGGAGGGCAGCGACTTCTACGGCTCCCGACCGCGCATCGAGGCGGGCGAGGTGGCCGTCATCAACCTGGAGGGGCCGGGCGGCGCGCCGCTGGCAACCGGCGTGGTCGTCATCCACGCCGACGACCGCTCCTTCGCCTTCGTCACCCCCCAGGGCCACATCTTCGCCGGCACGATCACCTTTAGCGCCTATCGGGCCGGCGACGCACCCGGCGTCACCGTGGCCCAGGTGGAGTCGCTCATCCGCGCCGGCGATCCTCTGTTCGAGATAGGCGCGCGGCTGGGCATCGTCCACCGGCGAGAAGATACGTTCTGGCAGCAGACATTGGTCCGGCTGGCGGCCGACTTGGGCACACACAACCAGCCGGTCGAAATGGAAAGCGCGCTGCTCGACCGGCGTGTTCGCTGGCGGGCCCCGCCCAACGTCTGGCACAATTCGGCTATTCGGACAACACTCTACCTGCCGATCCATGCGCTGCGGCGGTTGTTTGGCAAGGGCCGGAGAGGGGCGAATCCCGATGCGTGAGGCGAAACAAGTTGATGCGGTCATCGTCGGCTCCGGGCCGAACGGTCTGGCGGCGGCGATTACGCTGGCCCGGGCGGGGCGGTCGGTGCTGGTGCTGGAGGGCAAGGAAGAGATCGGCGGCGGGATGCGGACGATGGAGTACACGCTGCCCGGTTTTCGCCACGACGTCTGCTCGGCCGTCCATCCATTGGGCGTCGGCTCACCCTTCTTCCGCGACTTACCCCTGGCCGACTTTGGGTTGGAGTGGGTCTTTCCCGACCTGCCGCTGGTCCATCTGCTGGACGACCGTGCCGTGGCCCTGCACCGCTCGCTGGACAGGACGGCCGCGGAGCTGGGGCCAGACGGCGACGCCTACCATCGCCTCTTTGCGCCGCTGGTGGGGCAGTGGAGCGAGCTGCTGGACGTGTTCCTGGGGCCGTTGGGCTTGCCGCGCCGGCCGCTGCTGATGGCTCGCTTCGGCCTGCGCGCCGTGCAGCCGGCGACCGTGCTGGCCCGGCGCACGTTCGACGATGAGGCGGCGCGGGCGCTGTTCGCCGGGATGGCCGCCCACATCACTGTGCCGCTGGAGCAGGTGACGACGGCCGCCGGCGGGCTGATGCTCGGTCTGGTGGCCCACGCCATCGGCTGGCCGTTTGCCCGCGGCGGCTCGCAGAGCATCGCCACCGCCCTGGCGGCCTATCTGCGTTCGCTGGGCGGCGAGATTCAGACCGGTGTCTGGGTGCGCTCGCTGGCCGACATTCCCCCGGCGCGGGTCGTTCTCTTCGACGTGACGCCACGCGACCTGGTGAGC
>CALLZA010000765.1 GCA_937858165.1 uncultured Ardenticatenia bacterium | reverse complement strand
GTTGTGCATGTTGTCTGTTATGATCATTTTTTATGTGTCGTTTTGACTATACTGTATCGCGATTGTATGTGTCGTCATATTGTCGTGGCTTACCCTGCGGTCGCTTTTTTTTTTTTTTTTATTTTTTGTTTTTTTAATGATACGGCGACCACCGAGATCTACACTAGATCGCTCGTCGGCAGCGTCAGATGTGTATAAGAGACAGGTCATACTCGGTCAGGAACGGGCCGTCGGCGCGGTAGGTTTCGTCGGGCAGCTCGCCGTGGGTGTCGCCGAAGACGGCCAGGCTGCTGGTGTAGACGATGCGCGGCACACGCAGTTCGTGGGCCAGCTCCAGCACGACCCGCGTGCCCTCGACATTGATCGGCTCGCATTGCGCCTTGGCCTCTGGCGCGTAGTCGTAGATGGCCGCCAGGTGGAAGACGACATCGCTGCCGCGCATGCCGGCGCGCATCGACTCGCGGTCGGTCACGTCGCCGGGGACGCTCGTCGCGCCGAGGGCGCTGACCGTCGCCGCGCCGGCGGCCGAGCGGGCCAGAGCGTGGACATGATAGCCCCGCTCGACCAGTTGACGGATGAGACTGCGGCCGATCAAGCCTGTGCCGCCGGTCACGAATGCTTTCATGCTATTACCTCATCTCGAGAAGAAACCCCAGAGTACACCGGATTTCGCCGCTTGGCTATGGTCAGTGAGTCGCTTCTCATTCGGACATCGGGCGGATTATAGCGGTCATGGCGGCGAATGGTGAACATTGGGCGGGATTTGGTATAGTACTCTCGTCAGGTGGCGTCATAGCTGCTGTAAGAATGGGCGAGTATGCTGGTTGGGTCATGAGAGTGTGCCCACCACGCGAACAAGATGGACGAATCGATCGATAACACCATTGACCGCGAATTCGCGCGCGCGACGCGGCTGATCGCTGTCGCCCTGGTGGCGCTGGTGGTGCTTGAGATCGCCGTCTTCGTCGTCGTCTTTGCCGTGTTTGGCGCGCAGACCGCCGGTCAATGGCTGCCGGAGCTGGTGCTGGCCGTGCTGTTCAGCGTTCTGCTGGCGGTCATTGCCTGGACGGGGCTGGGGCGCGCCCACCGCTCGCTGGGCCACAGCGTCAGCCAGGCAACGGCTCAGGAGTTGCGCGCTCTACGGTCGGCCAACAACCGCGCCCAGTCGCTGCAACGCATGGCCTCAACGCTCAGCGCCACCCTCAGTTTTGAACGCGTCGTGGAGCAATCGCTCGACGCCTGTAGCCTGGCTCTCGACGAGATGGGCATTCCGCGCGAGTCACTGGTCGGGGCGGTCTTCCTCTATGAAGACAGCATGCTGCGCCCCATCGCTCGCCGCCGCTTCCTGAACGACGACAGCCGGCGGGTTATCCCCGGCAAGCGCGGTGTTGTCGGCGCGGCCCTCAGCAAGGCCGAGCCGGTCGTCACCAATAACCCGGCCGAAGACCCCGAACTGGGCGACTACGAGGCGTTCCGCGACTGCCTGACGGCCGTCTGTGTGCCCTTGCGCGTCGGCTTCCAACTGTTCGGCGCGATGGTCATCGGCACCGATACGCCGGTGCAGTTCGAGGACGACCACTTCGACCTGTTCAAGGCCGTCGGCGACCAGGCCGTCATCGCCCTGCAAAACGCCCAGCTTTACCAGCGTTTGGAGGCCGAAAAGCAGCGCCTGATCGAGGCCGACGAGGAGGCGCGCAAGGAGCTGGCCCGCGACCTGCACGACGGGCCGACGCAGAGCATCGCCGCCATCGCCATGCGCCTCGGCTTCGCCCGCACGACCATCGACCAGGACCCGGCGCGGGCCAAGCAGGAGTTGCAGAAGGTCGAGGCGCTGGCCAAGAAGACCTCGGCCGAAATCCGCAGCATGTTGTTCACCCTGCGGCCGCTGGTGCTGGAGACGCAAGGGCTGGGCGTGGCCGTCGATGCCCTGCTGCGCCGCTACAGTGAGGCGGACGGCATCGAGATGCGCCTCATCGGGGCCGAGAACGGCAATCTGCTGGACAAGCCGGCCCAGGTCGTCGTCTTCGCCATCCTGGAAGAGGCGCTCAACAACGCCCGCAAGTACGCCAAGGCGACAACGATCGAGGTCCGCTTCTGGCAGACAGAGGGACTGTTCGTCGCCGCCGTGCGCGACAACGGCGTCGGCTTCGACACCTACGACATCAACCGCGATTACAGCACGCGCGGCAGCCTGGGCATGGTCAACATGCGCGAGCGGGCCGAGCGCATCGACGGCTCGCTGCGCGTCGAATCGTCGCCCGACTCCGGCACGACGGTGACGCTGGTCGTCCCGCTGGACAAGCACCGCCCGCCGGCCGAGGAAGATGCGCTCGTTGTCACCGACCAGCCGCAACTCATCGACGCCGGCGGCTGAGCCGCCGGATGGCGGGGCGGCGCTGTGGCCGTGGCTGGTGGCCGGTCTGGCCGGCTATGGGCTGCTGGCGCTGTGGTTTCCGCTGTGGCCCAACGTCGGCCGTGTTCCCCCGGCCGACGTGCGCACCTTTGCCCCAACGCTGGCTGCCGGTCTGCTCTACGCCCTGCTCTTGACGGCGCTCTACGCCACCTACCTGATGGCTGCCGGGCGCGTCGCCGCGCGGGGTGTGCCGGCGCGCTGGGCGGGGCGATCCCTCTGGCCGGTGCTGCTGGGCGGGTTGCTGCTGGCCCTGCCGCTGCTGTTTGCCTACCCCATCAACGCCACCGATGTCTACCGCTACGTCATCCGCGGTCGAGTGGCCAGCGCCTACGGCCAAAGCCCCTTTGTCGCTCCGCCGTCGACGTTCATCGGTGACCCGTTCATGCCTCTGGCCGGTGAATGGGCCGGCGAGACGTCGCCCTATGGCCCGCTGTGGGAGATGGTCGCCGCCGGCGTCACTGCCATCAGCGGCGATAATCTGCTGCTGGGTGTCTGGTTGTTCAAGCTGCTGGCGCTGGCCTGCTTTCTGGCCGGGGCGGCGGTCATCTGGGCCGCGGCGGGCGAGCGACCGGGTCGAGCGGCGGCGGCGCTGCTGTGGGCCTGGAACCCGGCGCTGCTGCTGACCTTCGCCCTGAACGGCCACAACGACGCGCTGATGCTGCTGTGGCTGCTGCTGGGCTACTGGGCTGGGCGGCGCGGGCGGCCGATCGCCGGCTTCCTGCTCATGTGCCTGGCGGCGCTGACCAAGCCGGTGGCGGCACTGGTCTTGCCGGTGTTCTTCATTGCCGCCTGGCGCGCCTTGCCCGACGGCCGGGCGCGGGCGCGCTTTACCCTGGTCGCTGCCGGCGGGGCGGCGGTGCTGACGTGGCTGGCCTTTCTGCCCTGGGCCGCGCCGGGTCGCTTCTGGCAGACGCCGCTGGAGTTGGTCGGCCGCCTGCTGCGCGAGGCGACCGACGGCGGCGGCTTCTCGCCCGCGGTGTGGCTCTACTTTGCCCTGGGGCAGCGCGTGGGTATCGAGACGATCGGCGCGGTGTTGCGCGGGCTGTTCGCGCTCTTTGCCGCGTGGGTGCTGTGGCGCGGCTGGCGGGGGCGGGCGGCGCGACGGGGGGCGGCCGATCTCGCCTTCGGCTATCTGGCCCAGGCGCTCAGCTTTCGCATCTGGTATAGCGTCTGGCCGTTCCCCTGGCTGCTGCTCGATGGCGCCGGCGACCGGGTCGCGGCCTACCGACTGCGGGCCGGGCTGTGGTTCCTGCTGCTGGCCCAGTTGTCGGTGGTGTTCTATGGGCAGTGGCGGGTGGCGGTGTGGGGCGGCGACCAGGTAATGACCCATCTGGTCGGCGTGCCGCTGGTCTTTGGGCTGCCGTGGCTGCTGGCCCGTTGGCCGCTGCCGGGCTTAACGCCTCCTTCATAGTCAGAGAGGGGGGTTTCTGGTATCCTTAAGAACAGAAACCACAGAGTTCACAGATTTCACAGATGGCGTTTTTGCAGCAGATCATCGAGTTGCTCAGCCGGCCGCCGGGCAGCGTTATCTATCACCTGCTGACGCTCTTCGCGCTGCAAGTGGTGTTGGCGCTGGCCTTTTCGCGCTGGCAGCGCGACGCCAACGACGAAGCCGCCCGGCGCATGACCTTTGCCGCCGGGGGGATGCTCATCGCCCGGCTGTTGTTGCTGGTGGTGGCCCTGTTCGTCGATCAGGACCCGGCGCGGGCGCGTATTGTCCTGCCACCGCTGGAGCAGGCCATCGACACGGCTACGGTCGTCCTGCTCGTCTGGGGGCTGGCGGCGTTTGCCATGGATCGGCCGCGACTGGCCGACGGCGTGCTGCTGGTCAGTCTGGTCGTTGTGGCCGTCCTCTTCCTCTTCTTCTTCCAGGATTGGCAGAGCCGGGCGACATTGACCAGTGCCTACATCGGCACGGTGCAGGCCTACATCTGGGGCGTGTTGCAGATGGCTGTGCTGGGCGCGGGGCTGGTGTGGCTGCTCTTTGACCCGTTGGCGCGGCGGACGCTGCGGCCGATCATCGTCGGCGTGGCCCTGCTGGCCCACGTAGCGAACTTCTTCAACTACCCGGAGATCATCCCTTCCGGCACCGAGGTCATCTACTGGCTGCGGCTGGGCTATCTTGTCGCCTTTCCCCTGTGGGCCTGTCTCTTATACACATCTGACGCTGCCGCCGAGCGATCTAGTGTAGATCTCGGTGGGCGCCGTTTCATTTAAAAAAAAAAAAAAACAACACATCAATCATCGACAAGCAAGCCGACTAACACATCAAATAAACTCAGAACTACAAATAGCAATCAACAGGCAATATACAGACAAACACACTA
>CALLZA010000764.1 GCA_937858165.1 uncultured Ardenticatenia bacterium | reverse complement strand
TTCTGTGTGTGTTGTCTAATTGACTTGTCCTGCTACTATGCTAGATTCGTACGATAGTGTGAGATGTGCACGTCTAGTTTTTTGTATTTTTGTTTACTTGTGTGTATTGTCGCAGAGCTGTACGGAAGTTGGTTATGTTGTTTTTTTTTTTTTCAAGCAGAAGACGGCATACGAGATCTAGTACGGTCTCGTGGGCTCGGAGATGTGTATAAGAGACAGATCCAGCCGGATGGTGACCTTGTAGGTCGTGTCGCCGCGCACTTCACTGGCGACGGAGTCTACGTCGCTGACGGTGCCGGTCAGGAGCGTTTCGGGCAGGGCGTCGGCCCGGGCCTGCGCCGGCGCGCCGACGACGACCTCGGCTACGTCAAGCTCGGTCAGGTCGGTCGTCTCGACCCGCCAGCCGGAGAAGTCGGCCACCACGGCCACCGGCACACCAGCCGCGGCCACCTCGCCCACGGCGACGGTCACGTCGGCCAGCGTGCCGGCGAAGGGCGCGGTCAGGGTGCGGTCGTCGAGCGCCGTCTGGGCTGCGGTCAGTCCGGCCTCGGCCGCCGCGACTTGCGCTGCGGCCTGTTGCGCGGCGGAGTCGGCCGCCTGGCCCTGAGCCTCGGCCTCAGCCAGCGCCGCCCGCGCCCCGGCCAGCCCGGCCTCAGCGATGGCCACCCGCTCCGTTTGGCCGCCGGCCAGCAGCAAAGCGAGTTCGGCGGCGGCGGCGTCGCGCTGGGCCGTGGCCGCGGTCAGGCCGCCGGCCACCCCTTGCCGCTGGGCGTCGGTCGCGCCGTCGGCCACTTCGGTCAGGGCCACCCGCGCCGCCTCGATGCCGGCCAGGGCGGCGTTGTAATCGCGCTCAGCCTGGGCCAGCGCGTCGGCGTCCGGTTCCGCGCGCTGCCGCTCCTGCTCCAAGCGCAAGCGCGGGGCGATGGCCCGCGCCTCGGCGGCGCGCAGTTCGGCCTCGGCGGCGCGGACGCGGGAGCCCGCCGCGCCCTCGAGGACGCCCGCCTGGGCCGCGGCGGCCAGGGCGACGCGCGCCTCGGCCAGGGCGACGGTGGCCTCGCTCAGAGCAATCTCCTCCGGCCGCGGTTCCGCCTGAACCAGGGCCAGTTCGACCTCGGCCGTGGCCACGCCCAGTGTTGCCACCTCGATGCCCGTCTGGGCCGCATCTTGCCCGGCTGTAGCGGCGGCCAGATTGGCCTGCGCCTGGCCCAGCCCCGCCTGCGCCCGCTGATAGGCGAGTTGCTGATCGGCGTCGTCGAGCCGCACCATGGGCTGTCCGGCGGCTACACGTTCGCCCTCGGCGGCGACGATTTCAACCACGACACCCGGCGTGTTGAAGGCCAACGCGGCGTGGCGCAGGGGAACGATCTGCCCCTCGGCCGAGATCGCCCCCTCGCCGCTGACGATGACAGGCTCAGCCAGCAACGGTGTCGCCGCCATCTCGGTCGCGTCCGGCGCCGCCTGCCCGAAGAACTGCCAATAGACCAGCACCCCCCCGGCCAGCAACAAGACGATTACCAATGCTCCGATGAGTCCGCGTTTCAGGGTCATCGCCTCTCTCTAATGTGGTTAGACCTGACAGGTCTGGTCTCTTATCGCTCGGCCTGGGGCTCCAGGGCAAAGACATTGTTGGCGATGCCGAAGACATTGCCCGGATCGACCCCCTCCTTCACCTCGCGCAACAACTCCATACCGGCCGGCGTTAGCGTCTGCTCGATGAAGTCGCGCCGCAGCTTGCCGATGCCGTGGTGGTGGGAGATGGAGCCGCCGTGGGCCATGATCGTCTCGCGCATGGCGTGCTCGATCTCGGCGAAGATGCGATCCGGCGCGTCGGCCCCCTTGGCCGAGAAGCCGTGGGTGAAGTAGATGCAGACGCCGGTGTGGTAGAGCTGGGTAATGCGCGGCGAGACGTAGGCGTTGCCTGGCAGGCCGAACTCGCGGTGCATCGCGTAGGCCCGCTCGGCCACGGCGTCGCACACTTCCTGGATGCGGCTCCAGGGGACGGTCGTCTCGTAGGTCTCGCCGATGATGTGATAGTCGGTCAGGAAGTCGCGGATGTAGGCGATGGCGTAGGTCAGCATGTAGCCGCGCTGGCCGTTGTGCGCCCCGCCCGATACCCCGCCGTGGCGCGCGGCGATGCGCTTGATGGCCGCCGCCTGGTACGCCACCTCCTCGGCCGTGCCTTCCATGACGATCGTCGCCGCCACCAACTCGTGCGGGTCGAAGCCCTTGATCGAAAAGAGGACCGTCTTCTGCACCCGGCTCATCAGCTTCTCGCTGCTCGTCGGCCGCGCCTTCAGCGCCTGGCCGAAGCGGAACTGCACGTTGTCCACCAGCCGGATGCTGGCCGGCAGCACGCCCGCCTGCGACAGGTCGTAGAGGAAGGCCGTGCCCGTTTGGAAGTCGCGGAAGACGTAGGAGCCGTAGCGCTTCACGTCGGGCAGCTTGTGGATGCGAATGACGGCACGGGTGATAATGCCCAGATTGCCCTCGCTGCCGAAGGCGACCTGCTTCGGCTCGATGCCCATCGACACGCGGGGCATAGCCATACTGTGCTCAATGACGCCGCGGGGTGTCACCAGGGTGACGTTCTCGACGATGTCCTCGATGTTGCCGTAGCGGTTCTTCTTCATGCCGCTGGCGTTGGTGGCGATCCAGCCGCCAAGGGTGGACAGTTCGACGCTGTCCGGCTCATGGCCGCAGGTGAACCCCTCGGCCGCCAGCCGCTCTTCCAGATGCGAACCGAGGATGCCCGCCTGGACGCAGGCGCGGAAGTTCTCCCGGTCAATCCATTCAATGGCGTCCATGCGGCGCATGTCCACCGAGACGATGGTGCGCGTCTCATCCGCCGGCAGCTTCAGGGCGCAACTGACGCTCGTCCCGCCGCCGTAGGGGACGAGGCAGACGTCGTGGGCCTGGGCCAGTTGGATCAGCTGCTCGACGTCGGCCTGCGACTCTGGGTAGACGACGAGATCGACGACGCGCTCCAGGTGGGTGTAGAGCACCTGGTAGACCTCGTCGGCCGTGGTCTGGCCGTGGCTGTGCAGCAGGCGCTCGCGGCGGTCGTTGGTGAACTGGTTGGCCGCGAAGGCGGCGGCCAGCGCGGCGTCGAAGGCGGCGTTGCGCTTTGGCTCCGGCACGGGCTTGTCGGCGCGTTCCGGCTTGATGTCGCTCAGGTCAATGGTCACGCCCAGCATCTCCTCGACGAAGGGGATGAAGTCGGGCATATCGTAGCCGCTGACAGCGTAGCGGTTGCCGGTCACCTTGACCGAGCGGTCGGGGTTGACGACGAAACGGGTGTCTTTATAGCCCCAGCGGTGGCCCCAGATGGTCTCGTCCAGGGTTCCCGCGGCTTTGTTCAGTGATTTGTCGGCCATGTGTTGTGTTCTCTCCGATGTCGTTAGCTGTTGGGCATTATGCGCCACTCTCCCCCGCAAGGCAACCGGAGAAGGGCCATGTTCCAGGGGACAGGGAAAGCGCTCTTCTCCGGCCCTGGAACCTGGCCCCTTTCTCAATCTGCCCAATCCGCGGATAATGTTCCCATGTCCTATCACATGACCCCCGACGACTTCCGCCGCCACGGCAAAGAGCTGATTGACTGGATAGCCGACTACTACGAGCACATCGAGGAGTACCCGGTGCTGTCGCCGGCCGCGCCGGGCAGCGTCCGCGCCGCCCTGCCGCCCGCGCCGCCGCCGACGGGGGAGCCGTTCGCCGACAGGATGGCCGACGTGGACGACATCATCCTGCCCGGCATCACCCACTGGCAGTCGCCCAACTTCTTCGCCTACTTCCCGGCCAACGCCTCCTTCCCGTCCATTCTGGGCGAACTGCTCTCGGCCGGGCTGGGCGTGCAGGGGATGTTGTGGCAGACCAGCCCAGCCTGCACCGAACTGGAGACCCACGTCCTCGACTGGCTGGTGGGCATGTTGGGCTTGCCGGAGGCGTTTCTCTCCACGAGTGCCGGCGGCGGCGTCATTCAGGATACGGCCAGCAGCGCCGTACTGGCCGTGCTGCTGGCGGCGCGCGACCGAATTACGAATTACGAATTAGGAATTAGGAATGAAGAGAGCGGCGGCGGTCATCGTGGCCCCTCGTCTGTGATCGGCAATGATGCGCGGCTGCGCGCGTATTGTTCGACACAGACGCACTCGTCGATGGCCAAGGCCGCCGGCATTGCCGGTATGGGTCGGGCCAACGTGCGGGCCATCGCTGTTGATAATGACTATGCGATGCACCCTGACGAGCTGCGGCGGCAACTCGAAGTCGATCGCGCCGCCGGGCTGTTGCCATTTTTCGTCGTCGCCACCATCGGCACGACATCGTCCACCGCCCTTGACCCCATTCGAGCCGTCGGCGAAATCTGTCGCGAGTTCGGCGTCTGGCTCCACGTCGACGCGGCCATGGCCGGCACGGCCGCTCTCTGCCCGGAGTTCCGCGACATGCAGGACGGGCTGGAACTGGCCGACAGCTACGCCTTCAACCCCCACAAGTGGATGTTCACCAACTTCGACTGCGACTGCCTGTGGGTGGCCGACCGGGCGGCGCTGATTCGCGCCCTGAGCATCCTGCCGGAGTATTTGAAGAACGCGGCCACAGAGGCGGGCGCGGGCATCGACTTTTGCCACTCGCACGTGGAACACGGCCCCCGCTTCCCGGGCCTGAAGCCGGGGTTCCTCCTCCCCCACTACCCCGTGGCGCGGCTCCCCTACCACGTCCCCGCAGACAGCGCCCGTGGGCGCCAGCGTCGACC